>JBBQXV010000024.1:0-55470 GCA_038209335.1 Polyangiales bacterium
CGGGAAAAAATCTTCGCCGATGCCCTCGACCTTGTACGAGAACGGTTTGGTGATGCGCCCCGTCTTGACGAAGTCGTAATAGAGCGAGCCGACCGGATCGACGCCGACGATCTGCATCGAGGGCTTCTTCTCTTTGAAGTACTTGCCGCAGCCGCTGATCGTGCCGCCGGTGCCCATGCCCGCGACGAAGACGTCGAAGTCGCCGTTCGTCTGCTGCCAGATCTCGGGCGCGCTCGACTCGTAGTGCGCTTCGGGGTTCGCGGGGTTGTGGTACTGGTTCGCGTAGAAGCAGTTGGGCGTCTCGTTCGCGACGCGCGTGCTGACGCTGTAGTAGCTGCGCGGATCTTCGGGCTCGACCGCCGTCGGGCAGACGATGACCTTGGCGCCGAACGCGCGAAGATGCGCGATCTTCTCCGGGCTCATCTTGTCCGGCATGATGAAGATGCATTTGTATCCGCGGAGCACAGCGAGGAGCGCGAGCGACGCGCCGGTGTTGCCGCTCGTCGCTTCGACGATCGTGCCGCCGGGCTTGAGCCCCGCCTCTTCGGCGCGACGGAGCAAGTTGAGCGCGAGACGATCCTTGTGGCTTCCGCCTGGATTCAAGAACTCGCACTTCACGTAGATCTCGGCGGAGAGTCCCGCCGTCACGCGATTGAGCCTCACGATCGGCGTGTGGCCGATCCCCTTCGAGATGTCCTCGAGCGCGCCGTGCATCATGGTGCGAACGATTACGAGCGGGGCGCGGAGGGCGCAAGCGTGAACGGTGTACGCTCTGCGTCATGCGCAAAACCCTGCTCTCGGTGTTGGCGGTCGTATCGATCTTCGCCGCGTGCAAATCCGCGCCGCCAAAGGCCGGTGAGAAGTGCAAGACCGAGGGAATCGGGTCGTGTCCCGACGCGAAACATTTTCTCATCTGCCGCGGCGGCACGTGGGCGCTCGACAACTGCCTCGGCGCGGGCGGCTGCACCGCCGTCGCGACGGCCATCAAGTGCGATCAGAGCGTCGCCGCCGTCGGCGATCACTGCACGGGGACCGGCGCCGCGTGCTCGGTCGACAGCAAACAGTTCTTGAAATGCGACGGGACGAAGATGACGCTCGATGCAGACTGCAAAGGTCCGCTCGCGTGCTCGAAGGCCGGGACGCAAGTGAAGTGCGACGAGAGCGCGGGCGTGGTCGGCGACGCCTGCTCCGACGAGGGGAAGGCGGCGTGCAGCCTGGACGGCAAGTCGTTCCTCAAGTGCACGACCAAGAAACTGACCATGGGCTTTGCCTGCGGTGGAGCAAAGGGCTGCCACATCGTGGGCGACACCGTTCACTGCGACGAGAGCATCGGCGACGAGGGCGATGCGTGCAGCGATCCGAAGGGACATGCGTGCAGCAAGGACAAGAAGCACGCGCTCGAATGCAAAGACGGGAAGTTGAAATCGATGAAGGCGTGCAAGAAGGGCTGCGAGATCAAAGACGATCAGATCTTCTGCAACTGAGGCGCGCTACCGGAGAACGGAGACGAGCTCGACGACCACGATCGCGATCACGATGGCGCCGACGATGACGAGCGGAACGACGCGCGACTTCGCGGGCGACGCTTCCGGTGTCGGCGCGGGCTCGTCCTTCTTTGGCGCGGCGCCGATGACGATCTTCTCTTGCTTGAAGAACGCTTCGAGCCTCGCGACGAGCGCGGCGTACTGCTCCGCATCGAACGGGAACGGCGCGCCTGCGTTCGCGCGGGCGAAGGTCGCGCACGTCGCGTCGTAGGCGAAGATCTCGGCCGTCCGCCCCGCCGCGTTCGCCGTGCCGATCGCGATCGCGTTCGTCTTTCCGACGACGAGCTTTACCGTCTGCTTCACGTTCTCTCCGCCCCCGGTCGACGTGCCGGGCGGGGTGTCGAGATCGAGGCGATGCACGACTGGCACGGTCAGCGCTTTTTGGAAGACCGTCGAGAACGAAATCGAGAGCTTTAGCGCGCTCATCGCGTGGCCGGTGAACGCGATCGGGTTGCCTCCGCCCGCCATGTCAGCCTCTCGCGCGGATCACGGCGATGCTTCGCCCCGCGCGCTCGCCGTCGCGGCGGTGCGAGTGGAAGCGCTCGCCTCCGCATTTGGTGCAGCCTTCGACGTCGTCGATGCGGTCGTCCGCGATGCCAACGGTGCGGAGCTGGGCGCGTGACGCGCGTCGCATGTCGACGTGCGCCTTGGGTCCGCGATCGCGGACGACGACCGCCGCGTCGCCGCATGCCGCTGCGATCTGCGCCGCGACGTCGTCGCCGACCTCGAAGCAGCAGACGCCGATGCACGGACCGATCGCCGCGACGAGCTTCGACGGATCCTTCGCGCCGATCGCGCCGACGCCCGCCGCGATCACCCCCGCGACGACGCCGCGCCACCCCGCGTGGATCGCGGCGACCGAGCCGCTCGCTTCGTCGCCGACGAGCACCGGCGTGCAATCCGCGACGCGCACGCCGACGGTCCGAGGGCTCTCACTCGCGATCGCGACGAGCGCGTCGGCCTCCGCGCGGAGCATCGCCTCGCGATCGCCGCGCGCGACGCGCACCCGCGCGCCGTGCACCTGCGACACTTGGTAGAGATCCTCGGGCTCGAATCCGACCGCGTTCGCGAGGGCGATCGCGTGCTCACCGAGCCGCACGTCGCGGAAGTCGAGTGGCCCGAGCGAGAACCCGTGCGAAAAGCCCACACCGGCCAATTTCTCGCTGCGCAGGACCAGGTCCGAGGGGTTCTTTTGCATCGAACTCGTGATACCACTTTGCGTCATGCGTCCGCAGGACCCGTTCATCGGGCGAGACATCCTGAACGGGCAGTTCCAGATCCTCCAGAAGATCGGTTCCGGCGGGATGGGTGCTGTCTATAGGGCGCTCCAGCCGGACATGAACCGGATGGTGGGGGTGAAGATCCTCCATCCGAAGCTCGCGAACCGCAAAGACCTCGTCTCGCGATTCCGTCGCGAAGCGCGCGCGATGAGCCAGCTTTCGCATCCGAACACGGTGAAGGTGTTCATGTACGGCGAGCTCGACGACGGCTCGCTCTACATCATCATGGAGTACCTCGAGGGGAAGAACCTCAACCAGTCGGTGCGCACCGAGGGGCCCTTCTCGTACGAGCGCGCGCTCCCGATTCTGATCCTCGCGTGCGGCGCGCTCGAAGAGGCGCATCGCGCTGGCATCATCCACCGCGACTTGAAGCCGGAGAATCTCTTTCTCTGCCAAGCGGCGGGGATGAAGGACTACCCGAAGCTGCTCGACTTCGGTTTGGCCAAGGTCGGCGAGCGGCAGATGCGACCGGGATCGATCATCCTGACGCAAGAAGGAATGGTCTTCGGCACGCCGGAGTTCATGAGCCCCGAGCAGGCGCAGGGGAAGACGCTGACGCCCGGGAGCGACATCTATTCGCTCGCGACGATCCTGTACGAAGTGCTGACGGGGAAGCTGCCGTTCGATGCGAAGAACGCGATGGACTACATCCAGCTCCACGTCACGGGGAAGCCGATCCCGTTGAACCAGCGCGTGCCGGGGCGCACGTTTCCGCCGCTCCTCGAGCAGATCATCGATCGCGCGCTCGAGAAGAAGTGGGAGGATCGTTGGCAGTCGGCCGCGGACTTCGCGAGCGCGTTGCAGTGCGTCCTGCAAGGGATGACCGAGCTTCCGCCGAACCTGCAGGCGCACAAGGCGGTCGAGCTTCCGACGGTTCCGGCCGGGCAACTCCACGCCAGCGACGTGGCGCGCGCCGCGGAGCAGCGACGGCAGATGCAGCAGGCACAACAGCAACAGCAACAACAACAACAGAGCTCACCGCAGCCGAGCGGCGTCGCCTCGCGACAGCAGGCTCCGTCCGCGCCGGCGTCGACGCCGATCGGGCAGCTCGGTCAGCCGAACATGCAGCGACCACGTTCCGAGCCGGTGCCGGCGCCGCCGAAGACGAACGTTGGGTTGCTCCTCGGCGTCGCGGCCGCGTTTCTTTTTCTCGGCGTGATGATCGCGATCCTCGCGATGCGGTTCTTCAAGAGCTGACGCGCGATTACTTGCGCGGACGCGAGCCGACGCCGTTCATCGTGTTGTCCCAGCAGCCGGTCTCGGCGAAGACGAGGCGGTGCGCGTCGTCCGGTCCGAGCGACTGCGCGAGATCGGCTTCGAGGAGCTTCGTCTCGCCCGTGAACGCGAGCATCATCCGCATGACGGGGTTCACCGGATCGTTCGGTCCGGGCATCGCGCGCTCGCCGGCGCGGATCTCGGCGACTTGCCGGATGGCCTCTTCCGCCGCGTCGCTGTCGTTCTTCTGCGCGACGTCGAAAATGAGCGCGCGGCACGTCGCGAGCCCGAGACGATCGGCGAGATCGGCGCCGTGGATCGCGTCGGCGCAGAGCGGGCGAATCGCGACCCAGACGCGCTTGTACGAAGCTTCCATCGCTTTGCCGATCATCGGGCCGTCCTGCGGAGGAAGCCCGAGCTTCGTGAGCGAGCTCGCCGAGTAGTCCCACCCTGTCGGGCTCTTGCACGGAGTGCGCGTCTTGACGACACCTCGCTTCGCCAGCTCCTTCCAGTCGTCTTGCGTGAGGTCGTACTCGCTCTTTGGTGTGAGCGCGGCGCCATCCTGCTCAGCCGCGAGCTTTTTCTGCGCATCTGCGAGGTCGAGCTGAAGCTTCTGCTTCTCGGCTTCGATTTGTTCGAGTCGTCCTTTGTACAGACGCACCGAGTCGGCGAGCGATGCGTTGGCGGCCGCGAACGGATCATCGCTCTTCGGATCGCTCCCGGGCGCGCCGTCGAACGCGCGTTCCCCTTGCGCGAGATCGCCGGTCGGTTTCACGCCGCTCGCGTCGGCGCGCGCGGATTGACCCGCGGGCACGTCGACGGTCCCGGCGTTCGCGCGCGACAGCACGACCTTGCCTTCGTACACGCCGACGAACGCGGCCACGCCGATCACTGCACCGACCGTCCCCACTTTCAGATCACGTCGATTCATCTCGCTCTCCTCACGCACCTTCACTCGGAAGCAGGTCCCTTTGACCGTCACGTCGCCGGCGCTCGTGTGCACGCGAAACGGCGCGCCGGATTCGACGCGGTAGAAGACGTTGCCGCGAAGCTGCGAGATGTCGTCGCCGTTCCATTTCACTTCGGCGCCGGGCTCGAGCACCGCGATCGCGCGCTTGCCGAGCGGAATCTCGATCCGCTCCGCGGCCGTCGCGCTGCCGCTGCCGGCGACGTTCGCCGACGAGGACGAGGGACCGCGCGCGGGTGTCAGCGTAATCACGGCGGCCGCTGCGACCGCGAGCGTCGCCACCATCGCGATCCCCACGCGCATCGAGCGACGACGCGATCGCACGACGTCTTCGTCGCGACGCGCTTGCTCCGCGACGCGCTCCGCGAATCCACGCGGCGGCTCTTGCGGCTCCCATGCATCCAAGTCTTCAGGATCCACCTTCGTCCTCCTCTCGTAGCGAACGGAGCGCTTCGCGAAGCTTCTCGCGCGCGCGAAAGAGCCGCGTCTTCGCCGTCGCCTCGGGGACGTCGAGCGCGCGCGCGATCTCCGCCGTCGACAGCCCGTGAAACTCGGCCAAGACGAACGCCGCGCGCTGATCGTCGGGGAGCTCCGACGCCGCCTTCGCGATCGCACGACCGAGCTCGCGACGCGCACGCTCGGTCTCCGGTGTCCCCTTCTCCGCGACGTGCGACGCGGCCTCGAGCGACGCGACGCCGAGCCCACGCTTCTTCTTCGCGTCGAGCGCGAGCCGCGTGGCGATCGTCAGGATCCACGCCGACGGACGCGACGCCGCGTCGACGTCGAACGTCGGGAACGCGCGGTACGCCCGCAGGAACGCCTCTTGTGCGAGATCCTCGACGTGCGCGCCGTGACCGAGGAGACGCGAGAGCAACGCGAACACCGCTCGCTCGTAACGAACGACGAACGCGCGAAACGCGGTCGGATCATGCGCTCTGCACCGAACGAGCGTCGGCCGATCGATCTCCGGCTGCGTCGACACACGCCCGACCGGTCTCGAAGCGTCGTGCGTCATGACGAGCGCCATCATCACAAGGGATCACGAACGGCGCCCGAAAAGGTTCCGCCGCAGACCTCGCCGTCGGCGAGTCGCTGCTCCGGGACCTCGGCATCGGCCGAGGGTTCCTGGCAATCGTGTTATAAGCGATCGCGATGGCGAAAAAGCCGGCGGCGCCACGCGCGCGGAGGACGCAGCGCGAACGAAGCGAGACGATGCGTGCGCGCCTTCTCGAGGCGACGGTGGAGTCGCTTCTCGAGCTGGGATACTCGCGGACGAGCACGATCGAGGTCGCGGCGCGGGCGGGGGTTTCGCGCGGAGCGCAGCTTCATCACTATCCGACGAAGAAGAAGCTCGTCGCGGCCGCCGTGCGGCACATCCTCGAGATGCGCCTCGAGGCGTTTCGCGCAGCGTTCGCAAAGCTCCCCGAGGGCGCGGATCGCCAAACGGCCGCGGTCGATTTGTTGTGGGAGGGGACGACCAGCGGCGCGTTCTACGCATGGCTCGAGCTCCTCGTCGCGTCGCGCACCGATCCGTCGCTGCGCAAGACGATCCTCGAAACGCAAAAAGAGTTCGGCGAGCGCGTCCAGACGACCTTCCGCGAGTTTTTCACGCCGACGCGTGAGCACTCCAATCCGCTCGAGATCGCGCCGGTGTTCGCGCTCGCGCAGATGCAGGGGCTCGCGCTCACTCGCATCGTCGACGACAAGGATCCGCGCATCCAGATGTGCCTCCACGTGTTGAAGGCCCTGTCGTCCGGCGCCCTGCGGACGCGCTCGTAGGTGCGTGGTACACCGCTGGGGCCGTGTCCGATCCGCCTCCGCCGCCGAGAATAGGACGCACCTCGCCGAGCGTTTCCCCTCGCAACGTGCGCACTCGCACCGAGGAGTCGGAACCGCTGAAGGCTGTCCCCGTGCCGCCCACGCCGACGCGCGGCCGCCGCATCGCGCGCTTCGTCTGGCGATGGACCAAGCGCGGCGCGATCGCGACGGTCGCGCTCGCGGTCATCGCCGTCATCGCGGTCGTTTTCGTCATTCGCCACTACGAATCGGATCTGCCGTCGGTCGCCGACGTGAAGGCGAGCTACCACCCGCCGCAAGTGACGCGCGTGCTCGCGCGCGACGGGACCTTGCTCGCCGAGCTCTTCACGGAGCGGCGCACGGTGGTGTCGATTCAGACGTTGCCGCCGCACGTGAAGCTCGCGGTGCTCGCCGCCGAAGACGCCGGCTTCTACGAGCACGAAGGGGTGAACTACGTCGGCATGCTGCGCGCGATCGTCGTGAACATTCGCGCCGGCCGCACGAAACAAGGCGGTTCGACGATCACGCAGCAAGTGATCAAGAACCTGCTCCTCACGCCAGAGAAGACGTACAAGCGGAAGATCCAGGAAGCGATCCTCGCGCGTCGCCTCGAGCAAGAGCTCACGAAGGACGAGATCCTCGAGCTGTATTTGAATCACATCTACATGGGGCGCGGGCGCTGGGGGATCGAAGAGGCGGCGCGCGACAACTTCGGGAAGAGCGCGCGCGATCTCACGATCGCGGAGGCGGCGATGCTCGCGGGGCTCGTCGCGTCGCCGGATCATTTCGGGCCGCGCAAGGACATGAAGCAGTCGCTCGTTCGGCGCGGGTATGTGCTCGGGCAGATGCACGACAAAGGGTTCTTGAACGACGCGCAGTGGGAGGCGGCGAAGGACGAGTCGGTGCGACTCGCGCCGACGGTCGAGGCGAACAACGAGCTCGCGCCCGAGGTCGTCGAGATCGCGCGCAAGATGCTCGAGGAGCTCGCGCACGAAGGGGCGAAGCGCGGCGGGTACACGATCACGACGACGATCGATCCGAAGCTGCAAGCGGCCGCGCGCAAGGCGGTGCGCGAAGGGGTCGGCGCGTACGACAAGCGTCATGGTCTCGATCAACCGCTGCGCCCGCCGAGCGCGGCGGCGGCGACGGCGGACAAGAAGGGGCGCGCGCAGAAGGCGCAGCATCCGCCGAAGGACACGACGCCGCCGTTCGAAGGGACGCCCGACTACGACAAGCATCGCGTGCTGGTCGGAGAGATCGTCGGCGCGGACGACGCGAACGGGACGATCGACGTGCGCGTCGGGACGATCGTCGGATCTGTGAAGCTCGCGGAGTACGACAGGTACAACCCGGGCAAGCTCGCGCCGAGCGCGTTCGCGCAGACGGGCGCGCGCGTGCGTGTGAGCTTGCTCGCCGCGGTGGTCGAGATGCCGACGGGCGGCGTGGTGACGAAGGTGCCGTTGCGTCTCGAGCAGGGGCCCGAGGCGGCGCTCGTCGCGATCGACGTGCGGACGCGCGCGGTGCTCGCGCTCGTCGGGAACTACGAAGCCGCGACGGGCGGGCTCGATCGCGCGACGCAAGCGCGGCGTCAGCCCGGATCGACGTTCAAGCCGATCGTCTATTCGTACGCGCTCCATTCGCATCGCTTCACGCCGGCGTCGCTCATCGACGTGAACCCGGAGACGTTCGAGTCGGGGTATCGGCCGACGAACTACGAAGGGTGGACCGGGAAGGATCCGCTGCGGCTTCGCGAAGCGCTCGCGAACTCGGTCAACGTCGCGGCGGTGAAGGTGCTGCGCGACGTCGGGGCGACGAACGTCGTCGCGTGGGGGCAGTCGCTCGGGATCAAATCGACGATGAAACCGGACTTGTCGCTCGCGCTCGGGAGCTACGAGATTCATCCGATCGAGCTGTGCGCGGCGTACGCGACGTTCGCGGCGGGCGGGACGTACGACGAGCCGCGGATCATCACGCGCATCGTCGGGCCGGACGGGAAGGACGTGCCGCTCGCGCCGCTCCCGCCGCCGCGCCGCGTCCTCGACGACGCCGAGGCGTACATGATCACGAGCATGCTGATGAGCGTCGTCGATCATGGAACGGCGACGCGCGCGCGATCGCTCGGACGTCCGCTCGCCGGCAAGACCGGCACGAGCAACGCATCGAAGGACACGTGGTTCGCGGGGTACTCGACCGACATCGCGACGGTCGCGTGGGTCGGGTACGACGACGGCAAGCCGCTCGGCGCGAACGAAGCGGGCGCGGTGACGGCGCTCCCGCTGTGGATGGCGTTCATGAAGACCGCGCACGAAGGACGACCGCGCGGCGACTTTCCGCGACCGCCGGGCGTCGACGTCGTCACGATCGACAAGCGCACGGGCAAGCTTCCCTACCAGGACGACGCCGACACGATGGAGGAGGTCTTCCTCGCGGGCACCACGCCGACGGACGTCGCGGATCTTCCGGATGGAGGCGCGGCGACGCCGGATGCGTCACCGTCGACGAGCGACGCGGCGCCGAGCGCGAGCACCGCCGCGACGAGCGATGCGAGCGTCGACCTATGAAGCGCGTAGTCGCTGCGCTCGTCGCAGCAAGCGCGCTCGCGATGGCGAGCGAATCGCGCGCGGCGGGTTCCGTCGATTCGCTCGCGGCGGAGGCGACGAAGGGGCTCGGTGCAGTTTCGCCGACTGTGGTCGTCGTGGCAGCGCCGCTCGTCACGGATCAGCCCGCACCGAAGGGGGACGAGCTCGCGCTTCGCGTCGCGGCGCTCGTCGCGGGGAAGATCGGCGCGACGGCGAAGGCGCACAACCAGACTGCGCAGCTCGGGACGGCGCGCGCGATCGCCGGGAAGGCCGGCGGGCTCGTCTACGTGCAGATCGAGATCGCGAAGGGGGAGCTTCGCGCGACGGTCGATGCGTATCCGGCGCAGCGAAACTCGTGGGATCGGATTCGCAATCCGCTTCCGGCGCCGACGGGGCATGCGTTCGCGGGGGTGAAGATCGACGCGGAGGTGCGCGCGTTTCTGTCGCCGATCTTGCTCGAGCAGGCGACCGTGCACAAAGCGAAGCACGAAGAGGGCGAGGTCCTCGCGATCGCGTGCGGCGACATCGACGCGGACGGCGGCAACGAGATCGCGCTCGTGTCGCGCGCGCGCGTCGTGCTTGGGCGACTGCGCGGCGGCAAGCTCGTCGTGACGAAGAGCGCGACGTGGGCGTCGCTCGCGTCGCGCGCCCCCGCGCCGCTGCGCGAGGCGATCGGCACAGCGGTGATCTTCGGCGGAAAGCTCCTCGTCGGTTCGAGCGATCGCGGAGGCGTCGCGATCGCCGGCGACTTCGCGACGCACGCCGCGCTCCCGGGACTGCCCGTCGCGCTTGGTGACGGCGCCGCGTGCGTCACGACCGACGCCGCGTCGAGCACGCTCGAAGGACCTCCGACCGACTGCTTCGCGCCGCGCGACACAGCGACACGAACGCCCGCGCCTGTGCCGCGCTTCGACGCCTTCGCCGCCGCGAGCGTCGTCGCGCGTGACGGCACCGCGCGTCCCGTCGTCGCCGCGCGCGAAACGTCGGGCAAGCTGCGATTGCGGCTCGGCGACACGATCACGCGACTCGTCGAAGGGGTCGGCGCGCAACTCACCGTCGGCGATCTCGATCAGGACGGCGTCGCCGAGATCGTGACGACCGCGGACGCAGGCGACGACTTCATCTCCATCGTCAGCTGGAGCGGCGGCGATCCGCGCGCGCGCGTGAAGCTCGCGGCGCCCGCGGGTGTGCGTGCGCTCGCGGTGTGTCCGCCCGAAGAACGCGGCGCGCCCGCGCTCGTCGCGGTCGTGGGGCCCGAAGTATGGCTTCTTCGGTGATCCTCTCGCGGCGCGCGCTGATCGCGGGGAGCGCCGCGGCGATGGGCGCGGCTTCTCTTCCGCGCATCGCGTTCGCGCGCGGGCGTGTGCCGCTCGGCGGGAAAATAGCGATGCACGTGCCGTGGCCGCTCGCGGCGATCGATCCGCATCGCGTCGACGACATCGCGGCCGCGATCTTCGGCGACGCGCTGTTCGATACGCTCTACGCGCGCGACGACAACGGCGCGATCGTCCCGTCACTCGCGGAGAGCGAACCCGAGCCGTTCGAAGGCGGCCTCCGCGTCGTCGTGCGCTCCGGCCTCCGCTCCGCGCATGGACGCGCGATGGACGCGCGCGACGTCGCCGCGTCGATCGACCGCGCGCGTTCACTCGGCGCGCGCGCGTGGCTCGCCGACGTCGCGACACCCAAGGTCGACAAAGAGCGCACGTCGCTCAAGTTCGCCGGCAAAGACGCCGCACGGTTGATGCGCATTCTCGCGTCGCCGCTCACGGCCACCGTCCCGATCTCCTTCACGTCGGATCGCCCCGACGGCACCGGTCCGGTGCGCGCCGATCGCCGCGGCGACGCGCTCGTCCTCTCGCGCAACGGCCTCGCGGCGCGCGGAGCGTCGTTGCTCGACGAGATCACCGTGCGCGCATCGACCGACGTCTCGACCTCGCTCCGATCGTTCGAGAACGGCAGCGACGACGTCGGCTGGCTCGGCACCGGCTACCACGAGCCTCGCGCCGGAGCGCGCACGTTCGAGCTCGGCGTCGCGGGTTGGGCGATCCTGCGCACGGGTCGCGACGCAGGAACGACGTGGGACGCGCCGGGCGTCGCGCAGAGCATCTGCAACGCGATCCCGCACGCGGATTTGTCGGCGCTCGTCATCGGCCCCGCGTGGACGACGAGCGGCACCAAAGGTTGGGGCGGACCTCCGTGCGATCTCTTCGTGCGCGACGACGCGCCGTGGCTCGTCGAGCTGGCGAAGACGCTCGCGGGCGCGCTCTCCGTGGCGTCGCACGAGGTCATGCACAAGCCGATCGCCGCCAGCGAGCTCACGCAACGACGCGCGTCGCGCGCGTACGCCCTCGCGCTCGACGTCGTGCGTCCGCATTCGCACGGCGCGCACGGCGCGTTCGCAGCGCTCGCGACGAGCGACGCGCCCGCGACCGCCGCCGACGCGCTCCGTCACGCCCCCAAGGTCGTCGACACGTCCGTGCGCACGCTGACTCAGTTGATGCGCATCGGCGTCGTCGGCGAGGTCCGCGTTCAAGGCGGACGCATCCCCGACCTCACGCTGCCGCCGAGCTCCAGCGCCGTTGGAGTCGATTGGGGCGCAGCCTCGCGCTCGCGGCGATAACGTCGATCAACGCATGCGCCTCGCACCGCGCCTCGTCCTCGCGTTCGGCCTCGTCGCCGCGCTCTCCGTCGCCGGCCTCGGCTACGTCGTCCGCGAGGATCGCCGTCAGCAAGAGACCGCGCGCTTCGATCGCGAAGTGCGCTCGGTGTGCACGCGCGTCGAGCAGGAGATCAAACGGCAAGCGGAGAGCGATGCGAAGCTCGTCGGCGGCGCGTGCCAGGAGGGCGAGCTCGTCGATCGAACGTTCGTCGCGATGGAGGCGGGGCAGCTCGACATGCGGCGTCTCGCTCTGGCGTTGCTCGTGCCGAAGGAGCGCGAGGCGTTCGGCTTCGACGAGATGATCCTCGCGACGGATCAGGGAGAGGTGCTCGGCGCCGATCCGAAGGCGCTCCTCGGTGCAAATCGCGCGGACGTGCAAGCGGGGCTGCGTGGAGACGCGGCGGGCGCATGGCTTCGGCTCGCGCCGCGCTCGGCGGTCGTCGCGCGATGCAAACGCACGGGGCAGGCGGGACGCGGCGTGGGTCTCGTCGCCGCGCGTCTCCTCGATCCGATGCTCGAGCGACTCGGCGGCACGCTCCATCTCAAGGTCACGGCGGGCGCGCGGGCGGCGCCTCCGACCGACGACGTCGCGCAGGCGACGTGCCCGCTCACCGACGCTGCAGGCACGACGCTCCCGCTCGTCGTCACGAAGCCGCGCAAAGAGCTCTACGAAGCGCTCGCGCACATCGATCAAACGGTGCTCCTCGCGGGCCTCGCGTCGACCGGCGTCGCGCTCGTCCTGGCCATACTCCTCGCGCGAAGCCTCGGACGCCCGCTCGCCGAGCTCTCCGCCGAAGCGAAGAAGGTCGCGAGCGGCGACGCACGCCCATTGCGCGTCCGGGGCTCCGGCGAGATCGGCGAGCTCGTTCAATCGTTCGACAAGATGATCGAAGACCTCGCCGTCACGCGCCGCCGACTGGCCGCGACGAGCCGCGTTGCCGCGTGGCGCGAGGTCGCGCGTCGCGTCGCGCACGAAGTGAAGAACCCACTCGCGCCGATCCGCGCCGCCGTCGAGACGCTTCGACGACTTCGCGCGCGAAACGATCCCGCGTTCGACGAGTACTTCGACGAAGCGACGCGCACCGTGCTCAACGAGGTCCATCGCATCGCGAACATCGTCACCGAGTTCACCCGCTTCGCGCGCCTCCCCGCGCCGCGCCCGCAAGAGGTCGACCTCATGGATCTCGCGCGCGACGTCGTGCAGCTGCAAAAGGCAAACGCCGGCGACGCGAAGATCGAAATCGTCGTCGAGCGCGTCCCGCCCGTCGTGCGCGCCGATCGCGATCAAGTCATCCAGGTCCTGACGAACCTCGTGCAGAACGCCGTCGACGCGGTCGAGAAGCGCGGTCACGTCAAGGTCACGCTCGGCACCGACGGCAAAGCCCACGTCAGCATCACCGTCAGCGACGACGGCCCCGGCATCGCGCCGGAGATCGCCGCGCGACTCTTCGAGCCGTACGCGACGACAAAAGCCCACGGCACCGGCCTCGGCCTCGCGATCGCGCAACGCATCGCGATCGAGCACAACGGCGAGCTCTCGTGCATCGCCGTAAAGTCCGACGGCGGCCGCGGCGGCGCGATCTTCCGCCTCGTCCTCCCTATCGAAGGCCCACCTCCGACGAGCGAAGCGCCGGGCAGCGGTTAGACGATCTAGCTAGACGAACGTGTGCGACGCGGTGCCGTCATCGCCGATGGTGACGATCGCGTCTTTGTATTTCGTCGCCGACTCGAGCAGTGCCTTGATGGCGCGCGTGCCGCACGGAATCGTGACGAGGACGTCGAGTGTTCCGAGCTCGTCGAGGAAGCCCTCGAAGAGAACGACACCGTCGATGCGAGTGACGGTGAGGTACCAACCGCCCGCGCCGCCCGCGACCATCAGCGCCGGGCTGACCGAGAACGCCACCGTCACGCTCATCGTGCTCTGCACGACGGGACGGATGGTTCCGATCGCGACGCTGCTCTTCGACGACGGCGGCGGCGTCGCGCGCGATGGAGGGGGAGCCGTCGGACGAATGGATGAATCGGGAGCCGGCTCGTCGTCGCCGTCCTCCCAAGTCTTCTTCTCTTCGACCGAGCTCGCCGTCATTCGCTCCCCACAAGTATGAACGCCAAATCCAAGAGTAGCGAGGGAGCACCAGAACAGACCTCGTCGCGCTCGGGAATATGGAGAATGTGGCGCTGATGTGCGCGTCGGCTTAGGGTCTCCCGCGTCACCGCCGCTTGCCAGGTTTCGCGAGCGATCGCGTGGCGCTTTCTGCGGGAAACGTGATGTTCGACAACAAGACCACCTTCGAGTCGTCCGGCGTCGTGAAGTTCTACGCGCGGTCGCGCGAGCTTCAGAAGCCCGAGAAGACGATCCTCGAGCTGCTTCGTCCGCGACTCGCAGGCGCGCGCCTTCTCGACATCGGCATCGGCGGCGGGCGCACGACCGAGCACGTCGCGCCGCTCGTGCGCGATTACGTCGGCGTCGATTACGCCGAGTCGATGGTCGCCGAGTGCCGCGCGCGCTTCGCGGGCAAGCCGTGGCACGGCGCGCTCGCGGTCGCCGACGTGCGCGCGATGACGGCGTACGGCGACGCTTCGTTCGACGTCGTGATCTTCTCGTACAACGGGATCGACTACATCGATCACGACGGACGCATCGCGGCGCTGGCCGAGATTCACCGCGTCGCGCGACCCGGCGCCCCGTTCGTCTTCTCGTCGCACAACACGCGCAATCTTCGGTCGCTCTTCGCGTACCCGAAGACGATGAACCCGGTGCGCGCCGCCGAGGCGCTCGTGAAGTACGTTCGCCTTCGAACGAACAACGAGCCGCTCGCGGATCTCGTCGCGCGACCGCACGCCGTGGTCAACGACGGCTCGTACGCGTTTCGATCCGCGACGTATTACATTCGCGCGGACGAGCAGGCGCGCCAACTCGAAGCCGCCGGGTTCGTCGGCGTGCGAACGTTCGCGCTGTCGACCGGCGAGGAGCTCCGCGGCGACGCGATCGCGGCATGCGAAGATCCGTGGCTCTACTACTCGTGCGAGCGGGCGACCTAGCCTTCGGTGTGACCGCGTAGATGACGCGGAGATCGTCCTCACGTGCTTGACGCCACTTCTCTCTGAGTTACGTATTGCGGCACTATCGATCTCCATGCCGCGCAACCCGCTGATGCTACGAGCCCCCGCGCGGACGCGGGCGAGCTCGACGGCGACGTGCGTCTGCTCTCCGGGCTCGTGCGCGAGATGGTCGCGCAACGCGGCGGCGCACGCGCGCTGGCGACGGTCGACGCGCTCGAGAAGGCGGCGATCGATCTGCGCGCGGGGCGATTGAGCGGGGGACGCGACGCGCTCGCGGATCGCGTGCAGGCGCTCGATGCGCCGACGCTCGCGCTCGTGGCGCACGCGTTCACGCAGATGTTCCATCACATGAACGTCGCGGAAGAAGAGCACCGCGTGCGCGTGCTTCGCCGTCGTGATCGCGAGGGCGTACCGGTGAAGGGATCGATCGCCGAGGCATGCGCTCACTTGGCCTCGCACGGCGTCGACGCCGAACAGACGCGCGCGCTCGTCGCACGCCTCGCGGTCATGCCGGTGCTCACCGCGCATCCCACCGAGGCGCGACGTCGCACGGTCATCGATCACCTCGCCGACGTGTCGCTCGCGCTCGATACGCTCGACGATCCGCGACGAGGCGATCGCGAACGCGCGCAAACACTCGACGCGCTCCGCGAATCGGTCGAGGCGCTCTACTGCACGGAGGAAGCGCGCGCCGCTCGTCCGGCGCCGGGCGACGAGGTGCGCGCCGGGCTCCACGTCTTCGAGAAAACGCTCTTCGACGTCACGCCGACGATCGTGCGCGAGCTCGAGCGCGCGCTCGGCGCCGCGTACCCGCACGAGCGCTTCGACGTCGGACCGTTCCTCAAGTGGGGCACATGGATCGGAGGCGACCGCGACGGCAACCCGAACGTGACCGCCGACGTCACGCGCTCGGCGCTCGATCGGCATCGGTCGGTGGCGATCGCGCGGGCGATCCGCGACGTCGACGCACTCGGACGCGAGCTCTCCGTCTCCACGCGCAGGGCGGGCGTCGCGATCGCCGAGCTCGGGACGTCGCACGAGCCGTGGCGCGAGAAGCTTCGTCGCATGCACGCGCGGCTCGAAGCGACGCGCGTTCGCGGTGATGGCGCGTACGCCGACGTCGCGGAGTATCTCGCCGATCTCGCGCTCGTCCGGCGCACGCTCCACGCCGCGGGGCTCGCGCGCCTCGCGAACGGACGGCTCTACGACACCGAGCGGCGCGCCGAGGCGTTCGGCTTTCACCTCGCGACGATGGACCTGCGCCAGCACTCCGCGGTCCACGAAGCCGCGGTGGCCGAGCTCCTCGCGAGCGGCGGCGTCGCCGGGTACGCCGATCTCGACGAAGCGCGCCGCGTCGAGCTCCTGACGTCACTGCTCGAACGCGCCGACGTCGGTGCGCCGCGCGATCGCGCCGCGCTCTCCGCGCCGACACGCGAGCTGCTCGCGATGCTCGACGTCGTCGGCCGCGCGCGTCGCGATCAAGGGCACGAGGCGTGCGAGCGCTACGTCATCAGCTTCACGAGCGCGCCCAGCGACGTCCTCGAAGTCCTCTTCTTGGTGCGCGCCGCGCGGCTCTCGCCCGACGAGCTTCGGCCCGTTCCGTTGCTCGAGCAGCTCGCGGATCTCGAAGGCGCCGAGTCGTTCGCGCGACGGATCCTCGCGCTCTCGCCGGTGCGCGCCGCGCTTCGAGGCGAGCTCGAGGTGATGATCGGATACTCGGACAGCGGCAAGGAGGTCGGCTACGTCGCGAGCCAAGTCGCGCTCCGGCGCGCCCAAGAAGCGCTCGCGCGTGTCGCCGACGACGAAGCGATCACGCTCACCGTCTTTCACGGTCGCGGCGGCGCCGTCGGTCGCGGTGGAGGGCCGGCGAATCGCGCCATCCGCGCGCAACCCGTCGAGGCGTTGCGCGGGAGACTTCGCGTGACGGAGCAAGGCGAGACCATCGCCGCGCGCTACGGACGTCCGGAGATCGCGCGCCGCGATCTCGAGCAGATGGTCCACGCCGTGCTCGTGGGCTCGCTCGAGCATCGCGGCGGTGCGCGCTCGCCTCCGGGCGGCGATGCCGCGTTGACGCGCGCGGCGCTCGCAGCCCGATCGGCGTACACCGATCTCGTCGGCGATCGCGAGCGCCTCGCGCGCTACACGATCGCAGCGACGCCGATCCGCGAGATCTCCGAGCTCCCCATCGCATCGCGCCCCGCGTCGCGCTCGGCGCACCTCGCGTTCGACGACCTTCGCGCGATCCCGTGGGTCTTCTCGTGGAACCAGAGTCGCCACGGCCTCCCGGGTTGGTACGGGCTCGGCTCGGCGCTCGACGCCGTCATCGCGTCCGAAGGGATCGATCGCGTGCGCACGCTGTACGCGTCGTGGCCGTTCTTTCGCGCGCTCGTCGACAACGCCGAGCTCGCGCTCGCCCGCGCGGACATCGACGTCGCCGAGCACTACGCGCGCCTCGCCGGTCCCGACGCGGGCGTCTTCGATCGCATCCGCGAAGAGCACACCCGCACGATCGACCGCGTGCGCGACGTCACCGGCGAGCCGCTCCTCGCCGGATCGCCGACCATCGCCGCCAGCGTCGCGCGCCGAAACCCGTACGTCGACGTCCTCAGCCACGTGCAGATCGAGCTGCTCCGATCGCTCCGCGCATCGAGCGACGACGCCGAACGCGCGCGCCTCCGCGAAACTCTCTTCGTCACGATCAACGGCATCGCCGCCGGCCTCATGACCGCGGGTTAGCGCGCGCGCCGGAGGTGTAGCGGGGTCAACCGTTCAGTCCTTCTCCGGACTTTCCGCCGCAACTGCTTGCGGTGCACGCCCCCTCCGATCCACAGTGTCGGGCGAATGCTTCGCCGTTGGGCACGCTTCCTCGTCTTCACCGCGACCGCCGCCACTTTGTGGCTGGTGGCATCGCCGGCGATGGCCGCGGGCCCGATCTGCGACGATCGCGGCGCGACGTGGATCGCGCCCAGCCCGATGCTCATCGTCGCCGAGCAGTCGCTCCTTCCGGGCGACGCCGACGACTGCGACAACGACACGACGCAGTCCGCCCTGCAGCGCCATCGCGCGCCGGGCGAACGCATCGTCGTGACGAGCGCGGACGCGGCACTTCCGACGTCGCCGCTCCGAGTCTTCGCGCCGAAGGGAGACGAGCCCGCGTGGTTCGTCACCGTCGACGCACCGTCCGCAGGCACTCGTTCGCGCGTCGAACGTCCGCCTCGCGTCTGACGCGCGCTGCGACACGGCGGCGCGCACACACAATCGAGTTTCGGCGTGAGCGCGCGGATGCGTGTGCTCGCGTCCACGTAGTCGTTCCTTCTTTCGAACAGGTAAGAAATCATGGCCAAAGAACCCAAGGCTGCACGCGCAGCCGAAGACAGTCCGTCACGCGGCGCATCGAGTGCCGCGGAGATCGGTGGAATGAACACGGGTGTCGCCGTCATCGGCTTCATCCTCTGCTTCCTCGCAGGCGGCGGATTGATGTGGGGCTACGATCAGCACCGCATCAAGAGCGGCGGCATCGGTGCCGACAACACAGGCGACAAGAGCGCCAGCACCGGCGGGACGTGGTCCGACGAAGAGTCACCCATCCCCGTCACGAGCAAAGATCCGCAGGTCGGTCCGCGCAATGCGCCCGTCACCGTCGTCATCTTCTCGGACTACGAGTGCCCGTACTGCTCGCGCGTCGAACCGACGCTCGCGCAAGTTCGCACGACGTACGGCGACAAGGTCCGCATGATCTGGAAAAACCAGCCGCTCCCGATGCACCCGGCGGCGAAGCCGGCCGCGGAAGCAGGGCAAGGCGTCTTCGTGCTCGCAGGTCACGAGGCGTTCTGGAAGTTCCACGACGAGGCGTTCAAGAATCAGCGCGCGCTCACGGCGGAGAACTTCGAGAAGTGGGCGCAGGCTGCCGGCGTCAAGGACATGAAGAAGTTCAAGGACGGCATGGCGGCGCACACGTGGGCCGACAAGGTCGCGGCGGACTCGGCCATCGGCACGAAGGTCGGCGCGAATGGCACGCCCGCGTTCTTCATCAACGGCGTGAACCTCAGCGGCGCGCAGCCGTTCGAGAAGTTCAAGGAAGTCATCGACGCCGAGCTGTCGAAGGCGAACGCGAAGATCGGGAGCGGCACGCCGAAGGATCGCGTGTACGTGACGATGTCGCAGGAGAACAAGAAGGCCGCGCCGCCGCCGCCGAAGCAGGACGAAGAAGAGAAGGAAGACGACAAGACCGTGTGGAAGGTCCCCGTCGGCTCGAGCCCCGTGCTCGGCCCGGCAACGGCCCTCGTCACGATCATGGTCTTCAGCGATTTCCAGTGCCCGTTCTGCTCCAAGGTCGAGCCGACGCTGAACAACGTTCGCAAGAAGTACGGCGACAAGGTCCGCATCGTTTGGAAGAACGAGCCCTTGCCGTTCCACCCGCGCGCAGAGCCTGCCGCGGAGATGGCGCTCGAAGCGCGCGCGCAGAAGAAGGAAGCCGGCTTCTGGGCGGCGCACGACAAGCTCTTCGAGAACCAGAAGGCGATCGCCGACGAGGACCTCTGGAAGTACGCAGGTGAGCTCGGTCTCAACGTCGACCTCGTGAAGGCGGCGATGAAGGACCACAAGTACAAGAAGGACATCGACGCGGACATGGACGTCGCCGAGGATTTCCAGGCGAACGGCACGCCGCACATGTTCATCAACGGACGACGACTCGTCGGCGCGCAGCCGGACGAGAAGTTCATGAAGATCATCGACGAAGAGATCCCCAAGGCGCAGGCCCTTCTCGCGAAGGGGACGAAGCCCGAGGCGCTCTACGAAGCGATCATCGCCGGCGGCAAAGGCCCGGCGGATCCCGAGAAGAAGTCGGTCGCGTTCTCGGCGAACGCACCGTGGAAGGGAGCCGAGAAGGGCAAGGTCGTCATCCAGATCTTCTCGGACTACCAGTGCCCGTTCTGCTCCAAGGTCGAAGACACCGTGAAGCAGGTCTACGAGGCGTACAAGGACAAGGTCCGCATCGTGTGGCGCGATCTCCCGCTCCCGATGCACCCGGACGCTCCTCTCGCGGCGCAGGCCGCGCGTGAGGCGTACAAGCAGAAGGGCGCCCCGGCGTTCTGGACGTTCCACGACAAGATGTTCGCGAATCAGAAGGATCTGAAGCGCGAGACTCTCGACGGGTACGCCAAAGAGCTCGGCCTCAACATGGAGCAGTGGAAGGCCGCGCTCGACAACGGCGTCCACAAAGCGGGCGTCGAAGCGGACACCAAGGTCGGCAACGACGCGGGCATCAGCGGCACGCCGGCGTTCACCATCGGCGTCGCGGGCGCGAAGGATGCGTACTTCATCAGCGGCGCGCAGCCGTACGCGAAGTTCCGCAAGCTGATCGAGAAGGCGCTCGCCGAAGCGAAGTGACGAGTCGGTAGTACGGAGGCGGGAACAGGGATGCTCTCCCCGTTCCCGCCTTCTCTCTTTTGTAACGCGCGTGCGCCTTCGTCCGCACGCTCACGCTCACTCGCTCACGCACGAACGCCGCCCGCAACGCCGTCCGGCGCAACCGCCGGCTGCGTCGTGGGCTTCGTCGTCGCCTTCTTCGCCGAGCGCGTACGCGCCGTGCGATTGGCGAACGCGCGCTTCGCGGTGGTCACGCGCGCGGTCACGACGCTCTTGAACGCCAACAGCTCGTCCGCGAACTTCGGATCGCGCGCGCTCTCCAGCGCGAGCGGCACCTTCACCGCTTCGAGCTGACCGAACGTGAAGGTCCAAGCGAGTTGCGCTTGGGTCTTCGCGTATTCGAGCCAGGTCTCCGCGGCGACGACTTGCCGGCTCCAGTGAGCCGAGAAGTCGAGCGCGTTGGCGATCTCCTCGCCGGGCGGCACCTTGTCGCCGAGGAACTCTGCATACGCGCGTGACGCGCGCAGCTCCTCCGCGGCAGCTGTTGCCTGATCGACCTGCGTCTTGAGCGGAGGCGCGACCTTGCGGTTGCGTCCGAGCTTGACGGCGACCCAGCCGACGGGCGGCGTGGGAGCGCTGACCGACGGAAGGGGGTGGGCCCCGCCCACGGGGGCGAGAGCGACGTTGACGGTGCGGGTGGGGTGCTTCTTCCCGAGAGCGGCCATGATGAGACTCCGTGCTTCTTGGTTTCGATTCGTTGGTGATCCGCGGGAACCGTTCCTGCGTTAGAGACAATCTACGGGTCTGCTATGACAAACCCTGACAGACATGGCGCACCGCAAATCCAGCCGTAGCGACGCGAAGAGACCCTCGAAGAACGTGGAGTACGCGCCCGCCGCGCGTCTGCTCCTCTTGCAGTCGATCCTCAACGAGACCGGCGGCGCGACCATCTACGATCTCGCCGAGCGCCTCGATTGCTCCGTGCGCACGGCGATTCGGTACCTGCGCGCCACCGAGGCCGCGGGCGTGCCGCTCTACGAAGCGCAGGACGGGCGGCGCAAGATCTGGCGGCTGATGCCGAGCGCGCGCCACGAGTCGGTGCGCCTGACGACGCAGCAGATGGTGACGCTGTTCTTGTCGCGCCGCGTGTTCGATTTCTTGCAGGGGACGGGCTTCAAGGAAGATCTCGACGCGGTGTTCGAGAAGCTCGAAGCGATCTTGAAGCGCAAAGATTTTCTCGCCGCGAAGAACCTCGATCGAAAGTTCTTCGACGTGAACGAGGCGGCGTACGAGTACGAGGGGCGGCTCGACGACGTCGATCAGCTCGTCACCGCGCTGCTCCGCGAAGACAAGCTCGACGTCGTCTACGTCGCCGGGCGCGACGGGAAAAAGAAGCGGTTCGTCATGCGGCCGTATTCGCTCATGGTGTTTCGCAAGGGGCTCTATGTGATCGGCGTCGACGACGCGGGCGGCGCGACGCGAAGCTACGCGCTCGATGGGTTCACGAAGATCGCGTGGCGCAAGGGCGACGTGTTCGACTACCCGCGCGACTACGATCCCGCGAGCGTGCGCGGCGGCGCGTTCGGGATCATCCGCGGCGAGAAGACGCGCGTGAAGGTGCGCTTCGACGCGAAGGTGGCGAAGTTCGTGCGGCGACGACGGTGGCATTCGACGCAGCGATTTGCGCGCGCGGAGGACGGGGGGATCGTCGCGACGATGACCGTCGAGGGGATCGACGAGGTGAAGACGTGGGTCTTGGGCTTCGGCGCGTTGGCCGAGGTCATCGAGCCGGCGTCGTTGCGGCGCGCGATGCACGACGAGGCCGTCGCGATGACGCGGCGACATGCCTGAGCGTGGTCGGACCTCGTGGCGACGTGGTCGGAGTAGCCGGCGAGCTACAGTCACCTCGTCGCGACGTGGTCGGAGTAGCCCGCGGGCTACAGTCACCTCGTCGCGACGTGGTCGGAGTAGCTCGCGGGCTACAGTCAGCTCGTCGCGACGTGGTCGGAGTAGCCGGCGGGCTACACGGACCAGGCTGGCGCGGCCCCGTGATGACAACCGCATCGTTTCGACTACGTTGAACCGCGCGAGATGTTGCGCGCCTCCTTTTCCACCCTCCTCCTCGTTCTCTTCATCGTCGTCGGCTGCGGCGGCCCCTCGCCGTCCGGCTCGAACCTCGTCGTCATCCCGACCGCGCGGATCACCGACGACTCCCCCGATCGACCGCTCGTCACCGCGGGCCCGCTCGAGCTCCCCGGCCAATGGAGCGACGACGACGCGAGCGTCCCCGTCTCGAGCAAAGACCCATCGTGGGGCCAGCGCGACGCGCTCGTCACGATGGTCGAGTTCTCCGATTTCCAATGCCCGTACTGCAGCCGCGCGCGCGCGACGGTCGAATTGCTGCGCGCCGCCTACGGTAACGCCGATCTCCGAATCGTCTGGAAGCACCAACCCCTCCCCTTCCACCAACACGCAAAGCCGGCGGCGGAAGCGGCGCAGGGCGTCTTCGCGTTGAAGGGCGCCGAAGCGTTCTGGCGCTTTCACGATCTCGCGTTCTCGAACCAGTCGCAGCTCACGCGCGACAACTTCCTCACGTGGGCCGAGGCCGCCGGCATCATCGATCTCGCCGGCTTCGAAGCAGGGCTCGAGGATCACCGCTGGGCGCAGAAGATCGATCACGACGTCGCGCTCGCGAAGCAGGTCGGCGCGAATGGGACGCCGACGTTCTTCATCAACGGCGTCCTCTTGTCGGGCGCGCAGCCGTTCGACAAGTTCAAGGAGCTCATCGACGCCGAGCTCGTGAAGGCGAAGGCGCAGGCGACGCACGGCACGCCGCGCGCGCGCATCTACGCGATGATGTCGCAGCAGAACAAGAAGGCCACGCCGAAGCCGGACGACGACGACGACGACGACGATCGCGAGGACACGACGACCGTCTTCAAGATCCCCGTCGGCAACGAGCCCGCGCGCGGACCGAAGACGGCGCTCGTGACGATCGTCGAGTTCTCGGATTTCCAGTGTCCGTATTGCGCACGGGTGCAGCCGGTGGTGACCGCGCTGCTCGCGAAGTACGGAAACGATCTGCGACTCGTCTGGCGCAACGAGCCGCTCCCGTTTCATCCGCGCGCGATGCCGGCCGCGTACCTCGCGCTCGAAGCGCGCGCGCAAAAGGGCGACGCGGCGTTCTGGAGCGGGCACGACGCGCTCTTCGCGGATCAGAAGAACCTCGACGACGCGTCCCTCGAAGCGCTCGCGCAAAAGCTCGGCATGGATCTCACGAAGACGCGCGCGGCGCTGAAGAGCGAGAAGCACAAGCCGGCGATCATGGCGGACATGGATCTCGCCGAAGACTTCCAAGCGAACGGCACGCCGCATTTCTTCGTCAACGGGCGGCGTCTCGTCGGCGCGCAGCCGCAGGACAAGTTCGAGAAGATCATCGACGAGGAGCTGAAGAAGGCGCGCGCGCTCATCGCGAAGGGGACCGTCGCGGCGAAGGTGTACGACGAGCTCACGAAGGGGGGAAAGGGGCCGCCTCCGCTCGAGATGAAGACGATCGCGGCCGCCCCCGCGAACGCACCGGTGAAGGGAAACCTCACGGCGAAGGTCACGATCCAAGTCTTCAGCGACTTCCAATGTCCGTTCTGCAAGCGCGGAGAGGACACGCTCGTCGACGTGATGAAGGCGTACGGCACGCGGGTGAAGCTGGTGTGGCGCGACTTGCCGCTGCCGATGCACCCGGACGCGCCGCTCGCCGCGCAGGCGGGGCGCGAGGCGTTCAAGCAAAAAGGGTCGACGGGGTTTTGGCAGATGCACGGTCTGATGTTCGGGAATCAGCAGGACCTCTCGCGCGCTACGCTCGACGGCCACGCGCAAAAGATCGGCCTCGACATGACGAAATGGAAGCTCGCGCTCGACACGGGCGCGCACAAGGCGGCGGTCGACGCGGACTCCGCGGTCGCGAACGCCGCGGGGATCCACGGGACGCCCGCCTTCGTCATCAACGGCTACTTCATCAGCGGCGCGCAGCCGCTCGCCAAGTTCCGCAAGGTCATCGAACGCGCGCTCGCGGAGGCGAAGTGACGGCGCGAGCGCGGGTCTTCTTCACGACGGCGATGTGCGGTGCGGCGATCTTCGCGACGTCGATCACGAGCGCGCGCGAGAACGAGCACCACGTCGGGCTCGACCTCGGCGCGAGCATGCTCAAGGTCGACGACAAGAGCACGCTCAGCCTCGGCGGCGGCGCGGGCGCGCACTACGTCTACGGCTTCAACGACACGTTCAATCTCATGGTCGAGGGCTCGGCGTCGCTCGTCGCGCTCAAAGAAGACCGCGAGTCGTACACGCCGCTCACGCGACCGATCTCGATCTCGCATCTTGCCGCGGGCGTCGCGTACACGCTCGACGTGATGACGTGGGTGCCGTACATCGGCGTGCTCGCCGGCGGCTTCGTTCTCGGCGGCGGGACGCTCGATCACACGCTCGTTCTTCCCGGCGGCCAGCTCGCGGTCGGGCTCGATTACAAGCTGTCGCACCACTGGGCGGTGGGCGTCGCGTACCGGCAAACGCTCTTCCTCTTGAAGACGAGCACGTACCCCAGTTACTCGAATCTGTTCGCGCGGATCGAGTACGCCTGGGGCTGGTAGCGACGGATCTCGACCGTCGTGCATCGGAGGTAGTCAGAATCATGACGACCTCCTCGACCAACTCGACCGCCGAGCGCACGCGCGATCTCGCCGGGCAGTGGATCATCATCACGGGCGCGAACACCGGCATCGGCCGCGTGACCGCCGAGACGCTCGCGGGGCGCGGCGCCAGCGTCGTCCTCGCGTGCCGATCGGAGGAGCGCACGAAGCCCGTGCTCGAAGCGATTCGCGCAGCCGGCGGCGAGGCGACGTTCGAGCCGCTCGACCTCGGCGATCTCGCGTCGGTTCGCGCATGCGCCGAGCGCATCCTCGCGTTCAATCGGCCGATCGACGTTCTCCTCAACAACGCGGGCCTCGCCGGGTTGCGCGGGCTGTCGAAGGACGGCTTCGAGATCGCGTACGGCACGAACCACCTCGGGCACTTCTTACTGACGGTCCTCCTCATGCCGCGCCTCGAAGCCGCGAAGAGCGCGCGCATCGTCAACGTCGCGAGCAAGGCGCACTACGACGCCGACGGCATCGACTTCGACGCCGTGAAGAAGACGACGAAGACGATCACCGGCGTCGCCGAGTACTCGGTGTCGAAGCTCGCGAACGTGCTCTTCACGCGCGAGCTCGCGCGTCGTGTCGGCACACGCTCGAAGGTGCGAAGCTACTCGCTCCACCCCGGCGTCATCGCGTCGGACGTCTGGCGCAAAGTGCCGTGGCCCATCCGCCCGCTCATGAAGCTCGGGATGATCTCGAACGAAGAGGGCGCGCAGACGTCGCTCTATTGCGCAACGTCACCCGCCGTCGCCGATCACGACGGCCGCTACTACGACAAGAGCGCCGAGAAGAAGCCGAGCGCGCTCGCCCTCGACGACGCGCTCGCCCGCGCGCTCTGGGAAAAGAGCGCGCAGGCTACCGGCGCAGACCTCTAAGCACGTCGACACCGCCCCTCGTGCGAGGGGCTCTTGGGCCCTGTGAACGAGCTCCACCCGCGGGACCACGCGCGCAGCGGCGGCGGGAGTGATCCCACGGAGGGGCCCGTCGCCGCGAGCACGTGGTCCCGCGGGTGGAGCGATCGTCCTCCTACGACGATGTCGTAAAACCAGACCCCCGCGTCAGCGCGGTCCGCCGCTGCCGCACACGCCCGGCGTGCCGCCGCCGCCGCACGTCTGCTGACCCATGCAGACGCCGCAGTCGATCTGACCGCCGCATCCGTCGCCGGCCGGGCCGCAGTTGAAGCCGAGCTGCGCGCAGGTCTTCGGCGTGCAGTTAGGCGCGCCGCAGACTCCAGGTGTCCCGCCGCCGCCGCACGTTTGCGGAGCGACGCACATGCCGCAGTCGAGCTGACCGCCGCATCCGTTACCAGCCGGGCCGCAGTTGAGCCCCTGCGCCGCGCACGTCGTCGGCGTGCAGTTCGGTCCGCCGCAGATGCCCGGCATGCCGCCGCCGCCACACGTCTGCGGGAAGGTGCACATCCCGCAGTCGAGCAAGTTGCCGCAACCGTCACCGGCCGGGCCGCACTGAATCATTTGTGCCGCGCACGTTCGCGGCTGGCATGCGCCGCCGTCCGCGAGACCGCACTGTCCGGGCTGACCGCCGCCGCCGCACGTTTGCGGGAAGACGCACATCCCGCACGACGGAATCACTCCGCCGCAGCCGTTGCCGGCGGGGCCGCAGTTGATGTTTTGCGACGCGCAGGTGATCGGCGTGCAGCTCGGCGCGCCGCAAGTGCCCGGCGTGCCGCCGCCGCCGCACGTCTGGGGCGGCGTGCAGTTGCCGCAGCTGAGCGGTCCACCGCAGCCGTCACCCGCCGGGCCGCAGCTGATCCCTTGCTGCGCGCACGTACGGGTCACGCACGGCGTGCCGCCGCACTGTCCAGGCTGACCGCCGCCGCCGCACGTTTGCGGCGACACGCAGTTGCCGCACTGGAGGAGCCCGCCGCATCCGTCGCCGGCCGGACCGCACGTGATGCCTTGCTGCGCACACGTCTTCGGCGTGCACATCGGCGACGAGACACACGAGGTCAGGTCGAACAACATGAACTCGAGGAGCTTCTCTTGCGCCGTCATCGCACCGGCCGCGCACTCGGCCGGCATGACGAGCCCGTTTGCGTTGCCGGAGTTTTCGACGTGGAAATCGCTGTAGACGACGCGCCCGCACGTGTTCATGGCGCCGAACGGCGTGTCGAACGTGTAGTGGATCGCCATCGTGGCGAGGCCCTGATCCGGCGGATTGTTCGTGTACATCCAGCGCTGCGCGGGCGCGTTGACGGACGAGAAATCGTTGCGGATGACGTCGACCGGGATTTGACCGAGCGTCCCGCCGAAGACGATCGGCTGCTTGAGCCACGCGGCGAGGGTCAGGCCGCGCCCGAAGCCCTGGTCGATCTTGCCGGTGAAGGGTCCGTTCCACGAGCCACCGTTGGGTGTCCAGTTGGCGGTGCCGTCGAAGGTGCCGTTCCCCTGGAGGAGATCATAGTGATAGTGCGTCGTGAACGCGCGCCCGCCGACGGCCGTGTAGTTGATGAGGTTGGTGCGTGTGTTCGGGAAGCCGTTCGGCGCCGTGTAGGTGCCGGCATTGCCCTGACACGGGAACAGAACGACGTCGTACGCGTTCATCACCGAAGCCGTCTCGGTGAGGGCGGCCTCGGTCGGCGTTGTGCCGTTGACGACGGCGCCTCCGTTGACGATCGAGCCCTTGTACATGTGCACCCGCTGCACCGCGGTCGGCAGGCCGCCCGCGATCACTGGGTTCACGAACTCGGACTGCGCGATGCCCATCTTGAGGAGCACGCACTCCATCGTATCGACCGCGCCCGTATCGATCGCGAAGCGCGGGATGTTGCCCTGGAGATGCGTGCTCGGGAGTGTCAGGTTCGCGGCGTTGCCGACTGTGCCGCCTCCGAGGCTGTTCACGCCGCACGCCACGGCCTTCGTGAAGACGCGCTGCCACTTCCCGAGCTCGACGACGAGGGTCACGTTGGGCCCCGTCGGCGGGTTGATCAACGTGAACTTGCCGTCGATCCCCGTGTACGCCGATGCGTACGCGACCGGGGCGGTGCATCCGCACTGCGTCGGGACGACGCCCGTCTGCGGCGTCACGACGGCGCCGACCGGCACGTAGACGAGCGCGTTGTAGACCGGAAGGTTGTTGGCCGGATCGAAGACGTAGCCCGTGAGGTTGTTGGTGCCAGCATCGCAACCGCCGAGCACGGCCGGACCGCAGATGCTCGTGCCGCCGCCGCCGCAGAACTGCGGAGCCGTGCACGCGCCGCAGCTCAGCTGCCCGCCGCATCCGTCGCCCGCCGGTCCGCAGTTGTACCCGAGCGTCGCGCACGTCTTCGGAACGCAGTTGTTCGTTCCTCCGCACTGGCTCGCCATGCCGCCGCCGCCGCACGTTTGCGGCGCGGTGCAGCCTCCGCACTGAATCGTCCCGCCGCAGCCGTCGCCCGCAGGACCGCAGTTGATCCCGAGCGACGCGCACGTCTTGGGAACGCATCCCATCGATCCGCCGCACTGGCTCGGCTGACCGCCGCCGCCGCACGTTTGCGGCGCGGTGCAGTTTCCGCACTGGATCGTGTTGCCGCAACCGTCACCCGCAGGTCCGCACCCGATGGCGAGCTGCGCGCACGTCTTCGGCGTGCAGGTGTTGCCGGCGTCGCTCCCCGCGTCCGGCGGGAAGGTGCACTTGCCCGGCTGTCCGCCGAGTCCGCAAACTCCGCCGCCCGAGCACGCGCCGCACTGGAGGAGTCCGCCGCATCCATCGCCGGCCGGCCCGCAGTTGAAGCCTTGTCCCGTGCACGTGAGCGGCGTGCACGCCGTCGGGTTGTGACCGCACACGCTCGGGACGCCGTTGCCGCCGCACGTATCGGGCGCGGTGCAGGTCCCGCACGAGAGCAGGTTTCCGCAGCCGTCGGCCGCAGGTCCGCAGTTGACGCCGAGGCCCGCGCACGTCTTCGGGACGCAGCCCATCGTGCCGCCGCACTGGCTCGACGTTCCGCCGCCGCCGCACGTCTCGGGCGCGTTGCACGTTCCGCATTGAATCAACGCGCCGCAGCCGTCGCCGGCGGGACCGCAGTTGATGTTCAGCTGCGCGCAGGTCTTCGGCGTGCAGTTGCCGTTGCCACCCTCGCGGTTGCCGCCTTCGAAGTTGAAGCCTCCGTCGTCGCCGCCGCCGCTGTCGATCGGGACGCTGGCGTCGTCGCCACCGGGCTGGAACGTGCTCGTTCCTGCGTCGCTACCGCACGCTGCAATCGTACCCGTACACGCAACCGCTACGACGAAGACTGACCAAAAGCGCATGAGCCACCTCACCATGGTCCAATCTACTGAGTCTCGCAGCAACCTCAAGATGCACGAAGCCCACGCTGTCTGATCGGTGTGTGGTGTGACCACGCCGCCACCTGTTTTTCCGTCCGGGACGGTCGGGCGGTCGGGCGTGCGCGGCGATTACGTACTGCTCGGCGCCTCGTTCAAGCCAAAGCCATCGTGGAGCGCGCGCACCGCGAGCTCGGTGTACTTCGCAGCCATCAGGCAGCTGATCTTGATCTCGCTCGTCGAGATCGCCTGGATGTTGATCCCCTCGGCGGCGAGCAGTCGAAACATCTTGGCGGCGACTCCGGCGTGCGACCGCATGCCGAGGCCGACGATGGAGACCTTGACGATGTCGTCGTCGAAGCGAACCTCGCGCGCGCCGAGCCCCTTCGCGATCTCTTCGATGTACGGTTTGCCGCGCGCGAGATCCGTCTTCGCGAGCGTGAAGGTGACGTGCGCGCGATCGTCCGCGCCGGCAGTGACGCTCTGGATGATCATGTCGACCGAGATGTTCTTCTCGGCGATCTTCTCGAAGAGCTCGGCGACGACGCCGGGGCGATCCTCGACGCCGACGATGTGCACGCGCGCTTCGCTCTTGTCGTACGCGACGCCGGCGACGACGACGTCCTCGAACGACTCGTCTTCCTTGGTGACCCACGTGCCGGGCGCATCGGAGAACGAGCTGCGAACGTGAACGGGAACGTTGTATTTCATCGCGATCTCCACGCTGCGAATCTGAAGCACCTTGGCGCCGAGCGACGCGAGCTCGAGCATCTCTTCGTAAGAGATCTTCGGAATCTTTCGCGCTGTCGGGCACACGTTTGGATCGGTGGTGTACACGCCGTCGACGTCGGTGAAGATCTCGCACGCGCTCGCGCCGATCGCCGCGGCGATCGCGACCGCCGACGTATCCGAGCCGCCGCGTCCGAGCGTCGTGATGTCGCCGTGCTCGTCGACGCCTTGGAACCCGGCGACGACCGCGACCTCGCCCGCCTTCACCGTCGAGAAGATCTTTGAGCCATCGATCGCCTTGATGCGCGCCTTGGTGAACGCGCCGTCGGTGAGGATCTTCACTTGGTGACCGAGGAGCGATCGCGCCTTGCCCCCTTCGGCCTGGATCGCCATCGACATGAGGGCGGCGGTGACTTGCTCGCCGGTCGACGCGATCGCGTCCATCTCGCGCGCGTCGGGGAGGTCGGTGACTTCGTGTGCGAGCTTGAGGAGGCGATTCGTCTCGCCGCTCATCGCGCTGACGATGACGACGACGTCGTGCCCCGCGCGCTGGGTCGCGAGGCATCGCTTGGCGACGTTGCGGATCCGATCGATCGATCCGACCGACGTACCGCCGAATTTCTGAACGATGAGCGCCACGGGATATGCTTCGTTAAGGTGAATCGCGCATCGCGTCAATTGGGGTGGTCGGTCTTTCTCGGAATCGTCGCGTGCTCGCGACCGGCGCCGATCGATCCTCCCGCGTCGGCATCGACCTCGACCTCGACTCCCTCGTCGACCTCGCCGTCAACGTCGACCGCGACCTCGACCTCGACCCCGACCTCGACCTCGACCTCGCTCGTCACCGCGCGCCCTTACTCCTCTCTCACTCCGCGCTCCTACTCCCCTTCCTCTCCTTCTCCTCTCGTCCTGGTCCTCCACGGCTACGGCGGCACCGGTCGCTGGCAAGCCGAGTACTTCGGCCTCCTCGAGCTCGCCGAGAGCAAAGGCTTCCTCGTCGCGTTCCCCGACGGCACGCCCGATCACGAAGGAAAGCGATTCTGGAACGCGACCGACGCCTGCTGCGATTTCGATCACCGCGCGCCCAACGACGTCGCGTACCTCGGCGCGATCCTCGACGACATGCAGGCGCGCTTCAACGTCGATCGCAAGCGCGTCTACGCGATCGGATTGTCGAACGGCGGTTTCATGTCGCATCGCCTCGCGTGCGATCTCTCGCCGCGCATCGCCGCGATCGTCAGCCTCGCGGGCGCGCAGTGGGGCGACGCCGCGCGCTGCTCGCCGACGGAGCCGGTGTCGATCGTCGAGGCGCACGAGAACGCGGATCCGATCATCCGCCCCGACGGTGGCGTCGTCTTCTCGCGACCGAACATGGCCGGCTATCCGTCCGTCACGAAGACGATCGCGACGTGGGCCACGAAGAACGGCTGCACCGGCGCGCTCGCGACCGTGAAAGGGGGAGCTCTCGATCTCAACGCGCGCGTCGACGGAACCGACACGACGATCGCTCGCTACGGCGGTTGCCCGGTCGGCGGCGCGGTCGAATTCTGGTCGATGCACGGCGGCGCGCACGTTCCGAAGCTCGAGCGGGGCGAGCGCGGATGGTCGGACACCGTCTACGCGTTCTTCATGGCGCACCCAAAGCCGTGAGCCGGCGGTATGCTGGCGACGATGGGGGATTCTCGCGAAGAGGCGGCGCGCGTGTTCGTCGCGCTCGCCACCGCGTCGGCGTGCGCGGTCACCGCGTGCGGCACCATGCCCGGATTCGCGACGGCGCCGATGGCGCGCGCGCCGGAGATCGCCGACAACCAGTCACGCTGCAAGCTCGCCGCGAACCACGAGAACCCGCTCGTGACCGAGTGGCCCGCGCCGGAGAAGGCGAACCTCGAAGCGCGCCTGCGCGAAGGATCGATCGTCGTCTCGTACACGGGCTGCACGCTCAAGATGCTCCCGCGCTGCCACGTGAAGGGCGAATACCAATGGCGTCGCACGACGACGTCATCGGACACCGTCGAGATCCACAACGCCGACGAGCTCTACGCGAAGATGCCGCTCGGCGCGATCACGCTCGAAGGCGAGCTCCAACGCAGTGGACGCCTCGCGGTGCAAACGACCGTCGCGGGGCAGTTCAAGCTCGCGGAGTTCGATCCGACGAATTTCCCACGTGACGCGGAGTGCGTGGGCGCGACGCACGTCATCGGCGCCCTGACGGTCGGGGCGTTCAAGCTCCGCTCCGGCGGAACCGCGAAGGTGAGCGGGCAGGTGGGCGCGGGCGGAGTCGGCGGCGGCGCGTCGTCGAGCAGCGAAGAGACGGTCATGCGCGAAGCGGGCGCGCCCGCGCGGTGCGAGGCGTCGACCGACGCGGCGCCGCACCCGGAGTGCGCGTCGCCGATTCAGATGTTCTTGCAGCCGCTGCCGGCGAACATCGTCGATCGGGGACCGGCGGGTACGGTCAAAGCCAAATTCCTCCCGGTGCGTCCGGGTCAGGACTGGGAGGTCACAGTCGGCGACCGCAAGATGTGCTCGACGCCGTGCGAGCGCTGGGTCGATCCGGCCATGCCGTATTCATTGAAATACGATCCGGGGATATTGCAACGAAACGAGATCGTGGAGGTCCCGGACCTTCGTCCATTCGCGTTTCACGAACGCATCGAGGTTCGGCCGACGCCGCGAAACAACGGCGAGCTCATCGGCGGCATCTTGCTGACGACGTTCGGCGGGATCGGCGTCGTGACCGGGACGGTGCTCACTTCCGTGGGCGCCGGCAAGAGCGACGGGACGACGATGCGCAACGCCGGGCTCATCACGCTGGCATCGGGGCTGCTGCTCCTCGCGCCGGGGATCTGGATGGTCGTCGACAGCAAAGGATTCGTGAAGATTACACCGATGGCGGCGCAGTCACCGTGGCCCGGTGGCGAGGGGACGAAGCCGTAAAACGAAGCGTCGCGCAACATGCGCGGCGAAGACACGACGTCGTCGCCGCGCAGCACGCGCAACCTCACTTCATGCAGGTCGCGGAGCCGGCCTTCCCGTTCTTGGCCGTGAGCGTGAACTGCGAGCTGCCCGCGGGAACCGTGAGCGAGACTTCGTCGTTCCAATCGCCGAAGCTCGCCTCGAGCGAGCCCTGGACCTTGGTCAGACCGCACGTCGCGCCGGCGACGTTGCTGAGCGGCTTGGTGCTGGTGCCCGGCTTCGGCGCGAGACCACCATTGTAATCACCGATGTGCTCGGGTGCATCGACGCACACCGCGCTCGCGAGTGCCCAGCCGCCCGACGTGAGGTTTCCGCCGACGTACCAGTTGACGTTGTCGTGGTACGTGCGGACGAAGTCCGACGTATTCGTGAATGCCCAGTTGCTCGTGTTCGTCGAGTTGACCGAGATGTTTCCGATCTCCGTGAGAAAGCATTGGCGGTGCGCGGTGGTCGCGCCGAGCTTCACGTCCGCGCCGACGCTGTTCCACTGACCGGTGACGCGGTTGGCCGCGCTGTTCACGCAGCGCGCCTGCACGATCATGCTGTGGCCGGCGCTCGGGCTGACATAGATCTCGTAGCGGTTCTGCGCGTTGATGCGCACGCCGCCCCACGCCGGGTGGTACGCGCCCGGCGGATCCCAGATCGTCCCGCCCGGACGAAAGTTGCCACCGACACCGGTCAGGAAGCACGTACGACCGACCGACGTGCCGATGTCCGTCGTGTTCGGCTTCGTGTCGCCCCACGAATAGTTCCAATTGGCGGAGAACGCGTTTTCGGTTTCGCCGGCGGACGATTCGTCGCCGGGCTGAACCGCGCAGCCACCGACAGCGAGAGACGAGACGCAAAGGACCGCGATCGAGATCAGATTCTTCATTGGAAATTCCTCCTCAAGTGGGACGAGTGTTGGCGCCACGTCGCGGCGCAGAGCGGGCACTATGTGCACGCCGCTCTCACGCGCCATCCCACTGTGAGTGAGGTCATTCACTGATGTGCGCGCGGTAAAGGCGCGATCAGGAATTGGTCAGAAACGGGACCGTTGCGATCATCCCTTCGCGAGCAGCGCGCGCGTTGCGTCGGGCTCCGCGACGATCGCGCCGTCTCGCCACCAGTGGAGCCCTCCCCAAATCCGATCCCCGTCGGTGGTGAGCCAGAGAAACGGTCTGCCGTCGAGGATCGGCTGCGTGCATTCGAGATCCACGAACGCCGGGCACCAGCTTCCGCTGTTTCCGTAGAAGCGTCCGTCTTCCCAGATGCCGAACGGGCGATGCGTGTGGCCGAGGCACATCGCGCGGACGCCGTGGATGTCGAGGATGCGGCGCACCTCGGGCGGCGCCGAGTCGTACGTGCGGATATCGGGCTTCGGCGTGAGCAGCTCGTATGCGCCGATGACGAGCGCGAGCGCGCCGGCGGCGATCCCCGCGACGAGCAACCCGCCGAAGACGATCGCCACGATCAACGCGATCACCGCGAACGCAATCATGCCGACGCGATCGAGCCAGAGCTCGCGCGCGATCGCGATCATGTTGTCCTCGGCCGGGCGGGCGCCGAGCGCGTGCGTCTGTTCGATCGCGCGGTCGGAGGCGCCGGTCTCGTCGCGCGCCAGTGCGTGCGCCTCGCGCGACCGATCCTCGCGGTGTCGTTGGCGCGCGATGTCGATGAGCGTGCGAATCGCGCCGAAGAACCACGTGCGCGCGATGTGATGGCGCGAGAACGCGTAGCGCCGGAGGAAGTCGGCGACGGTGCGCAGCGGCGAAATGTAAAACGACTCTTCGTAGTACGGGTTCATGTACGCCATGCGCGATCCCGTGCGGCGAAACGCGAGCTTGCCGAGGTTCGGGTGAATCGTCCTACGGTCGCGCGTGAGCGGCAGCATCGCGTGGCGCCATCCGTTGAAGAAATCGTATTGGCTGCCGTGCTCGAGGTAGATGCGGTCCTCACTGACGTGAAACCACGTTCGGAAGCGGACGCGCTCCGCCACGTCGGGCACCGGCACGCCCGCGCGCGCCGCTTCGTCGACGCATAGGCGTGCGAGCTCTTCGCGTATCGCCGCGCGCGCTCCCGGCCAATGGAGCTCGACGTCGTGGTTGCCGCTCGTCACGAGCAGACGATGCCCGCGCACGAGGAGTCGCGCGACGGCGCCAAACCACACCGCGTGGTCGGCGATGATTCGGCGCACGTGCTCCGCGCTCCCTGCGTCGTCGAGCGGGACCTCGTCGGGCGCGAGAGCACCACCCTTCACGGCCGGCGCGTCGAAGTCGATCACGTCGCCGTTGAACACGAGCTCGATGTCGTCGTCGCCGTGGATCGCGAGCAGTCGATCGACGAGCGCGGCGAACGCTTCGTCGGGATGAAACGCGCGCGTGCGGTAGCGAAACGCCAGCGGATCGCTCGGATCCTCCGGGTGCGCCTGACTGAGATGTACGTCGCTGACGACGACCGTGTGCTTCCGCATGGCAAGACGTCGATCCTACCTACGCTACGGCGCGTACGCCGTGTGGCTCAGCGCGTACTCGCCGAGCGTGCGATCGCCGGTAGCGTCGACTGCCACGAGCGCGAAACGGATCATGCTCGTCGGAAGCGTGCGGACGTGATCGCTCCGCTCGACGAACGTGATCTCGCCGCGCGCGCGATCGAACGGGAGGTCCTCGACGCGCATCGCGGTGCCGCGCACGACGAGGTCGACGCGGCGAACGTCCGTGAAATCGGCCTCGAGGTGGGTCAGCGCGTAGACGTCGTCCGTGCCGACGCCGCACGGGACGGTCTCGCCCGGCCGAATCCGATACGTACGCGAGACGAGCCCGTCGTGCTCCAAGCGCTCGAGCATGCTCGGACCGAGAACGACCCACGTCTTCCCCGCGCGCACGAGATCGCGAATCCCGATGCCGATCGCCATCAGTCGTTCGAGTCGCGCCGCGCACTCGCCGCACGCGAGGACATGCTCGTCCGCTTCGTCGGCTTCCGCGTCGGACAGCTCGCCGAGCGCGAGCATCAGGAGCGTCTCTTCCGCGATCACGCGCCCTCCGTCATGCATTCGTGGAGCTGCTTCATTGCGCGATGACGCGCGACGCGCACGCTGCCGAGCGACATGTCGAGCTCGCGCGAGATCTCCTCGCCTTCGAGCTCGGCGAAGAACGTCATCGCGACGATCGACATCTCGCGTGGCGCGAGGTGCGCGAGACACTTATCGAGGCGACGACGGTCGACGAAAAAGACAGGCTCGACGGCGCGCGTGAACGACGGACCGAAGCGCTCGAGGAGACCGAGTCGGCGACGCTCCGACTTTCGCCAATCGAGGAGCGTGTTGCGGCAGGTGCCCATCACGAACGACGCGAGGCGATCGACGTCGTCGATCTTCCCGGCTCGAAGCGCTTCGAGCACGACGACGAGGACGTGCTGCGCGAGATCGGCGGCGATCGCGTCGTCGCGCGTGTGTCGCCGTCCGTACGCACGAATGCGCGGGAAGAGGCGCCTGCACAGCGCCTCTTCGGCTTCGGTGTCCGCGGTCGCGATGACTCGACGTGCGAGCGCGGCGTCCTCGGCAGCATCCGACTCGCGCGCGTCCATGACGAACGCGACGCTAGCATCGTCACGCGCCGAGGGCTTCGCCGAGCGCGCGGAGGAGCTTCGCGCCGTCGCCGCGCCACGCGGAGCCGTGCATGCACGCGAGCGTTCGCGGCTCTTTCGCGGCGAGCTTCGCGAGGAGCGGCCCGACCTGCTTGCCGTGAGAGAAGTAGTCCATCCGCGCGCGAAACGCCTCGCTCGGCCCGAGGATGTCGCCTTCCGTAAGAGCCGGTGTATCGGCTCCCGGTTGCGTGAAGAGATCGCCGCAGAGGAGCGCGCGTGACGATCGCTCGAACAGAAATCCGCAATCCCACGCGTGCGGAAGGTGCGGCGCGTCGAGCCACTCGAACGTTCGCTTGCCGGTTGTGATCGTCTCGCCGTCCTTCATCGCGCGCGGCGCGCGATCCGCAACGTGGCTCACGCACACCATCGCGCCGATGGTGCCGCACAGCGCGCTCGCGTTCGGCGCGACCGCGAGGAGCTCGTTGAGCGCGCCGCACTCGTCGGGCTCGAAATGCGAAAACGAGATCCACTTCAGGCGCTCGATGGGCATGACGGTGGCGATCGCCTCGCGCACGAGCGGAAAGAGCGCGCGCTGGCCCGTGTGAAAGAGGAGCGGCTCGTCGTCCATGACGAGGTACTGGTTGAACGAGAATCCGCCGGGGATCTCCCGCACTGGCGTGTGAATTCGGTAGATCCCGTCGGCGACTTCGTCGATCGCCGTTCCCGACTGCGTGTTCGTGGTGGGCATGTCTGTCTCCTTGGCAGAGGAGTGGTGCGAGTCGCTGCGACGTTACAAAAAGAAAGTCGAGGTAGGATGCGCGCCATGCGCAACGTGCCCACGGGTCTGGCGGCGACCTCTGCGATCGCGTGCGCGTTCATGGTCGCGTGCAGTGGTGCGGCGCCCGTGAAAGCGCCGACGCCGAGCGGACCTGCCGTGCCGCACGTGATGAAGCCTGTGTTCGATTGCGGCGGGCCTTCCGCGCCGATCGTCGCGGCGGCTCCGTCGTCGACGCCCGCGCAGACGTCGACGCTCGCGTCGCTCCCCGCGACCGGGCTCGTGTTCGATCCGCACGCCGACCGCATCGCGCATTGGAGCGAGCGTCGTCTCGTCGTCCGCAGCGCGCGCGACGGCGCGACGGTATGGCGCGGAGCCGGGCGAGGCGCGGTCATGCGAAACGACGGCGCGCAGATGGCGTCGTTCGAAGGGGGCGCGCTCGTCGTCCGCGATCTCCCGAGCGGCACCGAAGTGATGCGCGCCGCGATGGCAAACGGAGCGCTCGGCGCGGCCTGGGAAGACGACGGCAAACGCATCTTGGTCGTCGACGCGCCGCCCGCCGCGCCAGGCACCGTCATCTACGACGTCGCGGCGCGCACGTCGTGCCGCGGGAGCTACTCCGTTCCGGTCGCGTCGCCGACGTCGTTCGCGTTCCCGCTCGATCGCGCGCACGGCGTCGTGACGTGGCCCGGCGCGGCGCCCGACGCTCGACGCAACGCCGGGATTCTCATGCTCGTCGAGAGCGCGCCGCTCGATCCGGTGCCGATGGTGCCGACGTCCGGCAAGAGCGACTTCGGCTTCGTCTTCTCGCGCACGGGGATCGTGATCGCCGGGATCGGCGAGGGCGTGGGCGTGTACGTGTGGGACGTGCGAACGGGCAAGCACGGCGACGCGATGGCGGGCTCCGCAGGCGCGAGCGCGGTCGCGCTGAGCGACGAAGGCGCCCACGTCGCGGCCATCACGAACGGCGGGACGCGCGTTCGCGTCTGGGAATCCGGCACCGCAAAGCTCGTTCGCGAGATCACGCCGACGACGCCCGCGGCGATCGCCATCGCTTTTTTTCCCGCTCGCAAGCGCGTCGCCATCTCCAGCATCGCGGACGACGTCGACGCCGCCGAAGCGTGGGACATCGTCACGGGCTCCGCGACGTGGAGCGCGAAATAGCAGGCGCCGCGAATCGGTGCCCGTAGCGTTACGACCGCATCGATGCCAAAAAGGGGGGGCGATGCTCCAAGCGCTATTGGTCGGCCTCGTCGTCGGGTTCGTCCTAGCGATCCCTCCGGGCCCCATCGGCGTGGCCGTGGTGAAGCAGGCCGTCGAGCAGAAGTTTCGCGCGGGCGGCGAGCTCGCGTTCGGCGCGTCGCTCATGGACGGCGTGTACGCGCTCGCCGCGTCGTTCGCATCGTCGACGATCGTGTCGGCGCTCGGCAACGCCATGACCAAGAACAGAGCGGTCGCCCTCGGATTTCAAGTCGTGTGCGTCATCGCGCTCGTCGTGCTCGCCGTGCACTACTGGCGCGCGAAGCCCAAGTCTCCTCCCGATAGCGCGCGCCTCGAAGCGGCCGAACTCGCACACGAAGCGCGCGCACGTCGCCTCGGCCTCGCGCGTCCGGTCTTCGTCGGCGTCCTCATCGCGCTGACCAACCTCGCGAGCCCGACGTTCCTTCCGTCGCTCGTGTTCTTGTCGGGCTACCTCGGCTCGACGGGGTGGTTGCCCGACGGTGCGCTCGCACGCGTCGCATTCGCGCTCGGCTTCGCGGGGGGCTCGTTCCTGTGGTTCCTCGTCTTGCTGCGCGCGCTCCACGGCATGCGCGCGAAGCTCACGTCGAACGTGACCGCAGGGATGAACCGCTTCGCGGGCGGCGCGTTCATCTTGTTCGCAGCGGTGCTCGCGTTCCGAGTCGTCTCGCAGGAGTTGACGCATCTCCCGTGATCGCGAATCGCGATGCTTCGCGAGCGCCGTTGACGATGTACCGGCGCGGGCGTCTGATGTTCGTGTGGACGACGAAGCGAAGAAGCTGATCCTCGCGCGTCGCGCGCGCTTCATCGTCGCGGCGCTCGCGGGGATGAGCGCGACGGCGTGTGGCGGCGAGACGACGTTGCCACCCGGCGGTCACGACGCGGGCAGCGCCAACGATGCGTCGGCGGACACGTCACCGATGCCGTGCCTCGGCGCACCCGCGCCCGACGCGTCGCCCGACGCGGACATCGACGCCGGCCCGCAGCCGTGTCTCGTACCGCGTTGACCCAAACGAAATGAGGTGTTCGATGAGAAGAGATTCGATCATCGGAGCGTTCGCCATCGCCGTGACGTTCGCCTCCCTCGCCGCGTGCGGCGCCGACAAACCACCGGTCACCGCGACCAACGATCCTGCGTCCGCGCCTGCGTCCGCCGCGGCGCCGTCCCTCACGCCGAGCCCGACCGCGAGCGGGACGAGCGCGCCGTCTTCGGCCACCCCCTCCGCGACTTCGACGCCGCCCGTCGCTCCGAGCGCGATGCCCCCTCCCGCAGCGACGCCGAAGAAAGCCAAGAAACCGGCCGATCCGCGCTTCGTCGGCACCTGGTCGATCAAGGGGATAAGCGGAACGCTGGCGTACAACTCGAACGGTCGCCTCAAGTCGACGGTCGGCGGAACGACGTGCACGGGCGCGTGGTGGATCGAAGCCGAATCGCTCGTGACCGACTACGACGACGGACAGTCGCGGTGCGTGAGCCTGGCCGTTCGTTGGGCGCTGCCGGACAAGAACACGATCAAGTTCGCCGGAGGCGCGGCGACGTACACGCGCGTCGACGCGAACGACGACACATCGTTCTGACGATGAGGCCGAGCGTCCCAATCGTTGACGGCGAACGGGGCATGACGTCGTCGCCTCTCGCGCACGGCAGCAGCGCTCGCGCGGATTTGCGTCGGCTCGTCGCATGGAGCGAACGTTGCTTACGTCGCGGCATGCGAACTCCGCTGGTCACGGTCGCCGCGCTCGCTGCATCCTTCGCAGCCGCCGCGTGCTCTCCCTATTCGCTCGAGCCGCGGACGCCGACGGTCTCCGCGTTCGGACCGACGAAGCCCGACGTCGCGACGATCTGCGTCGTGCGTCCCGCGCACTCCGCGCTCGCCGTCACCTTCGCCGTGCACGACAACGAACAGATCGTCGGCGCGACGCGCGGCGAGAGCTACTTCTGCTACGAGGCCGAGCCGGGCGAGCACGCGATCGTCTCGGACACCGGCGACTCGATCGACAGCGAAGGACGCGCGCACATCCGCGTCGAGGCCGGCCTCAGGTATTACCTTCATCAAGACTTCGACAACACGCTCGGCTCGATCACGAGCAAGCTAAAGTGGGTCGCAGAGCCGCGCGCGAAAGAGCTCATCGCCGAGTGCGATTACAAAGTGATCGTCGGCGTGCCGGGGCGCGAACGGTTGCCCGGACCGGTGCCGCGAGCTCGCGCGCGAACGACCGGAGTCGCATCGGCCAAGCCTACAACGTGACGCCTGGGGCGTGGTGACGGCGACGCCATTGGGGTTTATGGTGCGCGCGCCGTGTCGCCCTACGCCGGATATTTGGTCGAAACCTTCCTCACGCTGCTCGCGGTGTGCGGGCTCGCGTTCGTCGTCTTGTATGGCGCGCGCCGTCTCGGGATCGGTCGCGCGAACGGACCGATTCAACTGTGCGGACAGCTCCCGCTCGACGCGCGTCGCAGCATCTACTTGGTGAAGGTCGGCGCGCAGGTGCTCGTCGTCGGCGTCGGCGAAGGGGGCTTCACCAAGCTCGGCGAGATGGCCGCGGCGGATCTGCCCGTCGACGCATCGCCCGCGCGACCGACGTTCGCCGCCGCGCTCGCGCGCGCGTTCGGCAAGCGCGACAAGAAAGACGAGACATGAACCCGACCGCGGGCGACGATCTCTTCGGACGTCCGATCGTCCTCGTCGTCGCGCTCGCGATCGTGTCGCTCGTGCCGTTTCTGTTCATGAGCGTCACTGCGTTCGTGAAGATCTCGACCGTGCTCCAAATCGTCCGAAGCGCGATCGGCGCGCAGAACATTCCGTCGAACACCGTGGTCATGGCGCTGTCCGCCGCGCTCACGCTGATCGCGATGGCGCCGGTCGGATCGAAAATCGCGGATCGCGCCGCGCCGCTCTTCTCCGGAAAGACCGCCGACACGGTGACGCTCGTGCGCGACGGGATCGCCGCAGCGCGCGAGCCGATGCGTGACTTCTTGAAGGCGAACGCGAGCACACGCGAAAAAGCGCGCTTCCTCACCGTGGCGAAAGAAGCGCGCCCCGAGACCGAACGCGACAAAGTCGGCGCAGACGATCTCACCGTGCTCGTGCCTTCGTTCGTGGTGACCGAGCTGAGCGAAGCGTTCGCGATCGGCTTTCTGATCTTCCTGCCGTTCTTGGTGATCGATCTCGTCGTCTCGAACGTCCTCCTCGCGCTCGGTATGCAGATGCTCAGTCCGTCGCAAGTCAGTCTGCCGTTCAAGCTTCTGCTCTTCGTGGCGATCGACGGATGGGGGCTGCTCGCGCAAGCGCTCGTCGCCGGGTACAAATAGCGATCATGCGAGGAGTCGGGATCGGCTGGCGCTCCGAGATCGCCGCCGACCTGCTCGCGCGCCCGTCCGCGATCGATTTCGTCGAGGTGACCGCGGAGGCGTGCGCGCAACCGCACGCGCGACGCGAGGCGATCGCGATAGCCGAGGTGTGGCCGATCGTGACGCATGGAGTGAAGCTGTCGCTCGGCAGCGCGGATGGGCTCGACGAGGAACGCGCGCGACGCCTCGCGAGCGTCGCGCGTGACGTGCACTCGACCGTCGTGAGCGAGCACGTCGCGTTCGTCCGCGGCGGCGGGCGCGAGATTGGGCACCTCACGCAGCTGCCGTACACGCGCGAAGCGGTGCGGGTCGTGGCCAAGAACGTCGTAGCGGCGCGGCGCATCCTGCCCGACGTCCCGCTGCTGCTCGAAAACGTCGCGTGGTCGTTTCGCTGGCCGGACGAAGAGCTCGACGAAGGTGCATTCTACACGGAGATCGTGCGGCAAACAGGCTGCGATCTGTTGCTCGACGTCGGCAACCTCTACGCGAACGCGATCAACTCGGGAAATGATCCGCTCGCCGTCCTCGAGAGGTTCCCGCTCGATCGCGTGCGCATGCTCCACGTCGCAGGCGGCGTCTTCGATCACGGATTCTACTTCGACACGCACGCGCACGCGATCTCCGACGCGGGGTTCGCGCTCATCGCGGAGACGCTCGCGCGCGTCGGCGACGTCCCTGTCGTGCTCGAGCGCGACGCGGGGTTTCCGGCGTTCGGCGAGCTCGGTGTGGAGATCGATCGTGTGCGGCGGATTTCGCGCGGGGCGATCCACCGCCAAGACGCCAGGAGCGCCAAGGACGCCACGAGAGGGGGGGGAGACGACGCGAGTCCGACGTTGGCGAGTGCGCAGTCCGCGCTTGCTACGCTGCTCACTGCGGTGGTCGCGCCGTCGGCGACGGAGGCCGCGCCGTTTGCGATCGATGGGATCTTGCGCGCGCGTGGGGTGCTGCTTCGGAAGCGCGTCGATGATGCGCTTCCGTTGCTTCCACTTCTCTCGCGTCGCGCAGACATCGGCGATCTCGCGCTCGCGTGCGTCACGCGCACCGCGCGACCGGCGACCGGCGTCGCGATCTTCGATGCGTTCGCGATCGCCGACGCGGCAGCCGACGACGCCGCGCTCGCCGACGATGCCCGACGCGATCGATTGCTGCTGCGCGCGCGGTTCGTTCGAGCGGGACGCGGTGGTATCCTCGCTCCGCGCGTCGCGCCGTTCGTCGGACGCGAGCGCACGCTCGGAGGCGCTAGCATCTGGGCGATCAAAGGGCCGGGCGCCACCGCGTCGGTTCGATTGGCGCGACGCTGAGGAGACGAGATGAGCGAGATGGCGAAAGGGGAGCTCGCGGCGCTGTCGGTCGCGACGCGTGAACGACTCGACGAGCTGAAGTCCGCGCTGGTGCAATCGCTCGGCGACGATCTCGTGGCGCTCGTCGTCTACGGAAGCGCCGCGCGCGGCGGTTACAAAGAAGGACAGAGCGACGTCGATCTCGCCGTCATTCTGAAGGGCGCCCCCCGCGAACGGCTCGAGAAGATCTCGAACGTGATGCAGCTCGCGCGCTACTCGGCGCGGATCGAGGCGATCATTCTCACCGCCGACGAGATCGCGCATGCCGCCGACGTCTTCCCGCTCCTGTACGACGACATCCAACGCTGCCACGTCGTCTTGCACGGCACGTCGCCGTTCAAGGATCTCACGATCACCAATCGCCACCGACGACTTCGGATCGAGCAAGAGCTTCGCGAGGCGCAAATTCGCCTGCGCCGCGCGGTGGTCGACGGTCTCGGCGCATCGAACGCGCTCGCCGGTGCGGTGCTCCGGAAAGCCAAGCAGGTGCGCGGCCCGCTCCACGCGCTCCTCGCGCTCAAGGGGATCGCGTGCGACGACGACCTCGGAAGCGTGCTCGCGAAGGCGGCCGAGGTCTACAACGTGGACGCTGCGACTGTGCGCAAGGCGAAGGAGGAGCCTGCAAGAGCCCACGACGCGCTCGTCGCGTTGCTCGCCGCGGCAATCGACGACGTCGACGCGATGGAAGAAAAATGAATCCGCTTTACGACATCTGGCCCTTCGACATGGAGTCGGGGCCGGCGTTCCTCGCGTTCTATTTCTGCCTCGCGCTCGGCGGTTTCGCTTCGGCCATCTTCCTCGCGCGGCTGCTTGGTCGGCGCGACGCGCGTCCGGAGCGCGCGCGGACAGTCGCGGTCCAGGGCGGCTCGACGCCCGCGGCGCATGCCTACCGCGTGCCGCCCGTCGCCGAGGCACGCCAGCGCCTTTGCATCGGATGGGTGCCCCAGCCCGACGAGTTCTGGGCGATCGGATACTTGCGCGGCGGCAACACGGCCGTCTCGCAGATGCTCATCTGCACCGCGATCGCGCATGGGTGGCTCACGCAACAAGGGAGCGAGGCGTTCACGTTCTCGAAGTCGGCGCAGCTGACGCCGGGACCGTTGCAGGCGTTCCATCAGAAGCTCGCGCTCGCGAACACCGAGACCGTCGCATCGACCGGTGTTCGCGGTGCGGCGCTCGCGGCCGCGCAAGGGTACGAGTCAGTGCTCACCGACGAGCTCGGCGCGGCAGGGCTCCTGCGAACGCGTGGAACGCGGTGGATGATCTTCCTCGCGACGATGCTGCTCGGCGACGTCGTCGGCACGGTCGGGCTGATTCGGTGCGTGCGCGCGGAGGAGCTCGGGCGCGACTACACGTTGCTCGTCGTCGAGATGGTGATGTTCACGATCGCGACGGTCATCACGGCGATCGTCCTTGCGGCGACGTCGAAGAACGCGACGGGCACCGCGTACCTCGCGTGGCTCGACAGCACGACGCACTCGCTGCGCGGTGACGTCGCGGCCGGACGACGCACGAACGCGGCCGAGGTCGCGCTCGCGGTCGCGGTCGGCGGCGCGGCGGCGATCGCCGCGGCTCCGCTCTTCGCGCCGATGTACACGTTCCTCTTTCCGCCGCAGCCCGTCGCGACGAGCGGCGGATCGAGCTGCAGCTCGTCGAGCTGCGGCGGAGGCGGCGGGTGTGGCGGCGGCGGTGGATGCGGAGGCGGCGGAGGCTGCGGCGGGTGACGAACGCGCGGCGAGCGCGGCGCGACGAGGCCGACGAAGCGAGCACGTACGCGCTCGAAGTGATCGACGCGCTCGGCGGATTCGCGCGCCTCGCGAAGCGATCGCCGACGCTCGACGGCGCGGTTCCGCTCCGCGTCGCGCAGGCGTGCGTTCCGCTCCTCGAAGGAAACGCTTTCGGTTTTCAGATCGAGCTCACGCAGGCGATCGTCGTGCGTCGTCGCCTCGGCCGGACGACCGTCGCGATCGACGCCGCGCATCGCGACGCCGTCGCGCGGGCTCAACGCGCGGCGCTCCCTCGCCTCGCCGCCGAGGGTTTGCTCGCACCGAACGGACCGTGGCATCGCGCGCTCGCGGAGCACGTCGTGTGGTTCGAGCGACCTCATGTGCGCGTGTGGACGGGCTTGCTCGTGCGCGCGCCGCGCGGCGTGTGGCTCCGCGTGTCGAACGCAGCGAACCGCCGCAACCGCCTCGTCGACGTGCGCGAGGCGTACATCGACGACGACGATCGCTGGGTGCCTCTCGTAGTCGACATGATCGTGCGCCCGGACGACGAGACGAAGATTCAAGGCGAGATCGCTTGCGTCGCGCCGCTCGCTCCCGGCGCGCGCTTCGAATGCGTCGACCTCGCCGACGCGCCCGCGCTCGGTCGTGCGCACGCCGCCTTTTACGACGAGGCGTACTTCGCGACGAAGAAAGACGAGCCGACACGAAAGTACAGACGCCTCGTCGCACGCGAAGCTGCCCCCGGCGACGCGGAGACTTCGCCCGTCACGACGGTCGCGCGCGTCGGACCGTCGGACTACGACGTCACGCGCGCCTCCGGTTTTCTCCACGCCGACGCGACGAAACTGCGCGCCGCGTCGCGCGACCTTCGAACGATCGAGCAAGTCGTCTACAAGAACGACGTCGCGTTCACCGTCCGCTTCGACGGCCATACGCTCGCGATCGATCACGATGCAAAGGCGCTCGCATCGGCGGCGCGCGACGTCGAACGACGCTGGGCCGCAGTGTACGGCGCGGCCTCCGTCGTGCGCGACCGACGCGCGCTCTGGTACCTGACGAAGTACTTCACGCCGCATCCGCCAGGCGAACCGCACTTCTTCGTCAAGCCGTGGACATTCACCGAGACCGCGCCCGGATGGTCGTGCCTCCTCGAAGGGGTGCAGCGTGACGAGTACGACGTCATGCGCGGCGTCGTATCGACCGACACGTTTCACGCGACGCCCGCGGTCTTCTGGATGCATCGGATCGGCGAGCGTGTGCGCGTTCCCGCAGGCGCGCCGCTGCTCCGTGTCGTGCCGGTGCCGCGATGGCTGACGCGCGCGAAGGTGCGCAACGTCGCGTGGACGATCGACTGGAGCACGTCGACATGAGGGGACTTCGCGCCGAGCTCGAGCGCATCGGATGGGTGCTCGTTCGTGCGTCGGAGGTCGGAGAAGATCTCGCGCGCGAAGCGAACGACGTGCCGTGGAAGGTTGCGGAGCGGCTCTTCGGTGAGCACGCGGAGATGGTGGAACGGCAGCCGATCCGCGCGATCCCAGGCGGACGATCGTTCGCGTCGAGCGACGTCTTCACGCCGCTCCACACCGACAGCCAGCCGTACCTCGGCGCGCCACCGAGCGCGCAAGTGATGATTTGCGTGCGACCCGCGGCGCGAGGCGGCGAGACGATCCTCGCGGACGGATGGGCGATCGCGCGGCGCGCGCTCACGAACGATGCGGATCTCGCGCGTCGCATCTTCGACGAGCCGCGCCGCATCGCGTTCTACTTCGGCGACGTCGTCGGCCCGACGATCGCGCGTTGGCGTGACCACGTCGCGTTCACGCACGCGCCGATCGCGACACGCGGCGACGAGCTCGGACCGCGCGTCCGTGCGCTCGTCGACACGGCTCCGCTCATCGAGATGAAGCTCGAGGTGGGCGACGTCCTCGTCGTCGACAACCACCGGATGCTCCACGGGCGCCGAGCGTTCGCCGATCGCGCCGGCGAGCCTCCGCGCGAATTCGTTCGCCTGCTGGTCTGGCTCACGCGGCCGTTCGCCGTCGACCAAGCGATCGCTGAGCGCGCGCGCGACGCGCCGCACGTGCCCCCGCCGCCGCTCGACGAAGCGGGCGCCGCGCACCGCCACGCCGTCGTGATGGAGATGCTTCGGGGCGCGCCGCCCGGCATGCTCTCGACGCGAGAACGCGTTTCGGAGGCAGAGCTCTATCGATGGCGCGACGCCGCGCTCGGTGCCGTGTCGCGCGGAAGGCCGAGCGCGCTCGGCGAGGGTTCTGCTTGACTTTGACCCCCCGCGACGTAGATTCCGCGCCCGTTCCGGGGCAATAGCTCAGCTGGGAGAGCGCTGCGTTCGCAATGCAGAGGTCAGGGGTTCGATCCCCCTTTGCTCCACAACATAAGCCTCCGGGACCTTTGAGAAAGGCTCCTTGAGGCCCTCCAACTTGGACCGCTGCTTGGACCGGAGGAGGTTCCGAGGCAGCGGCGGGAACGGTCGTCCGAACGCGGCGGCGAGGTTCTCCGCTTCGCGGATGTAGATCTCCGTCGTCGAGAACGACTTGTGGCCCGCACGCTGTCGGATGCGCAGCGGATCGTCGCCGCGCGCCGCCATCCATGTGATGCCGGTCGCGCGCAGATCGTGAAACGTGAGGTGCTTCCGCTGCGCGTCGCCCTCGTGCAATTCGATGCGCTTGACGCCAGCAGTCTGTAAGTGCTGCCGAAGGAGCGAAGCTCGCTCATCCGGTTCGGGCATCCAGAGAACGCGCTCGCCTTCCCGCTCGCGGTGGAGACGACGGAGCAACGGAAGGAGATCCCGCTCGATGGGGATGCGTCGTGTCTCGCCGCTCTTTGTCGATTTCACCTCACGCGTCGCGCGATCGACTGCCTTGTGGATATTGATGACGCCGTGCTGGAGATCGACGTCGTCCCACGTGAGCGCCTCTAGCTCGCCGGACCGCATAAATGTGTAGACCGCGACGGCGAAGAGCACACGGAAGCGAGAGTCAATCGGATCGCACGCTACGAGACGTGTGAATTCGCTTGGCCAAAGATACGCGCGCGCCTTATGGACGCCACGCTCGGGTGCGCGCACTCCGATTGCCGGGTTGTCGGTGCGCGCGCGCAGGCGACGGTTCTTGGAGTTGACGGCGTCGTCGAACATCTTCGACACGAGCACCCACACGTTGCTAGCAGTCTTCCACGACAGGTGCTCGTCGTCGTCTTCATCGAGCAGGATCTTGTTGTCGAGGCTCTCGACGACGCGTTCGACGTCCTCACGCTTCACCGCGCTGATGCCGGTCTTGCCGATGATCGGCAGGACGTGGTTCGTGAGGCGGCCCTTGTCGTGATTGGCGCCCGCGATTCCGCGCGCGCGGCGATCTTCGATCCAGCGGTCGACCCACCCCGTCAGTGTCTCCTGCGCCGGCTCCGGCAAACCGAGCTTGCGCGCAAGAATGCGCCCGAAACGATCCTCCTGCTGCTGCGTCTCTGCGACGAACGTGCGCGCCTTCGCCTCGTCGAAACAGAACGGAGGGTCGATGTCGATTCTCTCGCGCGACCCGTTGCCGAGCCGGATCTTGCCACGATAGTAAAGCGTACCGTCTACTCGCCTGAACGGTTCGATAGTGCCGGTTCGCGGGCGCTTCTCGTTCACCGTTTCCTCCGCATCGACTTTTTTGGCTTCGCCTCTGCGACAATACGTGCTGGGTCGCGTTCCAACTCCACGAGGCCAAGCCGCAGCGCAAAACGTGCGATGGTCGCCTCCTTCATAGGTAGCCGCATCGCGAGCGACGTCAGTAGCGCGCGATCCTCGGGCGCGATGCGCAGGTAGATCGCCTCGCTAAGGTTCTCTTTGATCATAGATGTTCAATGTATATCATTTAGGCTTTAGGATCAAGGGCGTGGCAACGGCATGGTAGGCACTTCGTGCGGCGGTTCGCGCGTCGACGGATTCGGCGGCCGGGGGGCTCGGCACCGAATCGGTAACAAGACCGACGAGTGCCGACCGCTTCGTGAACTTCCGCCGCCCGAGCTTCACGACGGGAAGCCGACCTTCAAGTTCGAGTCGTCGCCGCGTCCTTGCGTCGAGACCCGTGTCCGCGAGTGGAATAAGCTCGTCAGGGCGATTGATGCCCCCTTCGGCGCGAAGACGCGCGGCACGCGCGAGGAGCACATGGGCCTCCGCAATCATCTCATGCGCCTGGGCCTCGATAAGCGCGGCGCTGTCATCAGCAGGCGCGCGGCCGGGAGAACCTGATCCAACGGAAGCGGTTGCGCGCGATGTCACGAGCGGTTCGCCTCCCGCGACCAAGTGCGCCCGATTGAAGCCTCAACGACGATGGGCACGGTCGGCACGTGCGTGCTCATGCCCTCGCGCATGCTCTCCACCACGATCGCCTCGATCTCCTTGGCGGCCAACTCCGGTGCTTCCACGACCAACTCATCGTGCACCGCGAGCACGATGCACGCGTCGAAGCACGCGAGGCGCGGCGCGAGCAGCACCATCGCCTGCTTCATGCCGTCGGCGGCGGTTCCCTGAATCGGCATGTTGAGCCGCTCCGTGTAGCCTTCCCTTCGACTCGCGAAGGCGCGTGCGCGGCCGCAACACGTGCGCACTTCGAGATCCATTGTGGCCCGCGTTCGACGCTGCCAGACATCGACCTGGCGGTACGCGGCGAAGTAGGCGGCGCGGAAGCGTTGCGCCTCGGCGTCGGTGAACGAGACCCCGTAATCTTTCAGCGCGTAACCGACGAACCGTTCGGTGCCCATACCGAAGGCGAAGCCGAAGTTGACTGGCTTCGCGCGTTTGCGCTCGTCGGTAGTAACCGTGGCCGCATCCTTTCCGAGAAGAATCGCCGCCAGGTCGCGGTGCGGGTCCCCGCCGTCGCGAAAGATGCTCGTGAGTCGGGGATCCTTGGTGACGTGGGCAAGAACGCGAAGCTCGATCGCGGCGTAGTCGGCGACGATGAACGTCCGACCGGGAGGAGCGGCAATACACCGCCGCATCGAGTGAAGCTTCGGCAGCCCGAGCACGTTCGGATCGCTCGTCGCCATGCGTCCAGTTGGAGCCGCAATCTGGCGCCATCGCGCGCGCACCCGACCGTCGGATTGAGCGCGGGCCGCCTCAGCCAGTGCACGCGCATCGCCCGCCACCTTGGCGCCCGAACGCCACTTGGCGAGATCGCGCACAACGGCATGGTCTCTGTACGGCGCGAGGGCCTCAGCGTTGCTGGCCTCGACGTTCAAGCCTGCCCGCTTCAATGCTGGCAGAAGCTGCTTCTGGGAGCCTGGGTTGTCGATCCCAAGCATCTGACGCAGGCGCTCGCGTGCTTCGGCAACCTCCGTATTCTTGGAAGCTGCGAGCGCGTCGAGCGCCGCGATGTCGACCGGCACGCCCCCGAGTTGCATGCCGACGAGGACGGGGAGCAACGCACTCTCGATGCGCATGGTCTCATCGAGCGATCGATCAATGAGCTGCTTCGCGAGCGCCCTGCCAAGTGAAAGGAGGTGAGCGACATCATTCGCGGCATATGCGAGCTGAGAGTCAGACAGGCCGCCGGACCAGTCGCTTGATCGCTCAGCCTTATCGATTGTCACGTTGAGAACGCGCGCGAGCACGCCGGCAAGGGAGTGGTGGCCCTTGGTGTGGCGGTTCAAACCGCAGTCGAGAATCTGCGACGCGAGCATCGTGTCGAACGTTCTCGACGCGACGACCTGGCCGTGGTGCGAAAGGAATCCGAGATCGAAGGCGAGGTTGTGACCGACCAGCTCCACAACGCCGAAAGCTTGCGCGAGGGGCCCAAGCGTCTTGGTCGCGAACAGATCGACTAGGAAGACTCGGCCGTCGGGCAGGGCGAGTTGCACGAGGCGTGGCCGGTGCCGGCGCGGATCGAGGCCGGTCGTTTCGGCGTCGAGGCCAACTACACCGGCACGTTCCACGAGGTGAGCGAGATCGGAGAGGACCGCCACGTCCGTAACGACGACGACGCGCCCCGGCTGCCCCTCCGGCGCCCCGGTCACGACCCAGCCGGAGGAAGGCGATGGGGGCGCTGGCAACCCCTTGTCACTCAATGATTTCTCTTCTCTCTCCTCCTCCTCCGCCCCGATCGCCCCGGTCGGACGCCCCCCATCCCTCGCCTCTGAGACGGCGTGCGCGCGGCCATCGAGAAGGTTGCGCGCACACGCATTACCCCCGCCATCGTCCCCACCCCCGCCCGGGGCGGGGCAACCGGGGCGAACACCATTTTCCGTGCGGGAAACGGCGTCTTGTTGCGCCCCGTCGGCCCCTTTCGGCTCCGCCGTCGCCCCGCCACTATCTGCGGCCGGCCCACCGGCCCCGCCGGGCAGCGGGCCGTCGTCCTCAAGTGCGTGTGGCAGCAGCTCGACGACGCGGTGTCGTTGGCCGGCGTGCGTCCGCTTCACGGTGAGGCGATCATGCTCGAAGGGCGTCACGAATCCGAGCTGCCCTAGCCGGACCCAAAGCGTCGCGCCCTTCACGCGCATGCCGTCACCGGATTCACGCATCGCCTTGGCGACCGCGGAGTAAGCGACGTCGGGCAAGAGATGAATTTTGCCCTCCGCCGTCCTCCAACCAATCGTCTCTCGGCCTGGGGTCGGAACGAGAGTCACGTCCTGAGCCTCCAGATGGACGCGGCCGGCGTCGATTAGTGATCGCAGCCAGCGTAGAAACAGCCGTACCGCATCCTCGTCGTGGGATGCCGTCCGCTGAGCCTCCAGCTGCGCTTGCAACGCATCATCCCCGCGTCGGCGGAGATCCGCGACCTGAACCGCATCGATCGCACCGACGGCTTCGGCGAAGGTCAGGAATGCGCACCAGCCGATCGCGAGGTGCGCCGCAGCGGCGGGTGCTCGCAGGTGCCCGCGCGCCGCGAAGGTGGCGCGAAGGTCCTCGAACCTGCGCCGCATCGTGCTCGCGAAGTCCGCATCCGCGGCGACCCACGAGATGATCTGTTCGATAAATGCGCGCAGCGCGATGGGCAGCGAATGGGCATTTCGCTGCACGAAGGAAAGCGCATCGAGATTTACGTCCTCGCGTCGCATGCCGATCGGGAACGTGCGCGCCATGACGCTCTCACCCGACGGCATATCTTCGGCAGTCGACATCACGAGTGCGCGCGGCGGTCGGTCGGCGCGAGCCGTCATGTCGGCCCGCATTCGCGATCGACTCTGGCCATTGCCCACGCCGCGAATGACCTGTGCGGCCTTGCGGCGCAGCTCGTCGCGATCATCGACGCCGCGGGGAGCAAAGTCGTCGATGATGGCGAGGGTGTCCTTCGCGCGAAATAGCTTTGTTTCGAGGGACGCCACTGTATCCGTCCAGCTCGCGGTGAGCCTCTCGCGGTCGAAGGCTGTCCCGTAATGGCCCAGCAGCAGCGCGGCCAGCGACGACTTGAGGGCGCCGCTCGGCCCGAACAACCACACCACCGCGTCGCAGTAGAGCCACTCGCTCAGAGGTGCGCGGTAGACCGCCGCGAGCGCCGGGATGGTGATGCTGTCCGGTGCGACGTCGAGAATTCGCAGCGACATCCTCACGGCCTCAATCACGCACTCGCGGGTCGCGCTCGCTGGCGGCAGCGCGTAGCGCCTGAGCGTCAAGTCGAGCCGCACGGTCACTTCGACGCTGGCGCCGATCGCTCCTCCTGCCGTGAGGTACACGAGGTGCTCGTCGAGCTTACGCCAACCGGTGTGTGCGATTTGCTTCGACGGTTTTGCATTGGAGAAGAATTGGATCGCCGGTCGAATATGCTGCATGCAGTCTGCATGTACGATCGCGCGTGAGCCCCACTCGGCGGTGACCCAAACTGCCGACGACGACGCGAACTCTCTCGCGTCGACGGTGACGCGCGGGAGCTGCCTGCCGTCAGCAGTCTGCCCTTGGATGACAAACTCGCGTGTCTCTTCGGCGCCGTCGTCAACCGTAACGTCCTCGACGATCTCGGCGACGAAGTTGCACACGGGTCGAGGGGGATTGCCGCCGATGAACACAAAGCGGCCGTCCTCACGGGTGTAGGGGGCGTCGCTCGCCTCTTCACGTGGTTCTTCGATGGTCTGCTTCTTCGTCCGCGCCTTGTGCGAACTGATCGCACGATCGAAGGTACGCTTCCCGACACCCAGGCCGTGCAGCGTGCGCGTCGCCGCGGCACGCACCCTCTCGCCGCGCTCCAGGACCGCGGCGATGAATGGCACGTCGTCGAGGAGGCGTTCGGCGGCATCGCGATCATTTGCCTGCTCCAGCGCGGCGAGCCGATCAAGCGGATCGCCGGGCACCGCGTCGCCGAGGACCTTCAAGAGCACCCCGGCGCCGCTCGCGGCGATGACGTCGTCCGGGCCGGCGTCGGGGCGATCTTTGAGCGCCGGCAGATCGGCAACATGCACGACGGCGCCGCTTTGTTGAAGCGCTGCCACGAGACGCGCCTCCGCCTGTGCAACGGCGGGCTTGGTGCGGCGGTTCGCGTCGAAGCACACGATGACGCGGCAGTCCTCAAGCTCGATGCGACCCCAACTCTCGTTGAGACGCCCGTCGCGACCGAGCGTCGTCGACACGCCTCCGAGGCCGACGGCGTGCAGACCGATCGCGCCCAGTGCAAGCGCCTTGAGCGGCGCCTCAACAACCACGATCACGTCTGCGAGATCCCCGTCGACTTCCGGGGTGTCGAGGATGCTGGACGGAACATAGAGAGGCACCTCTCGTCCTTTGGGGCAGAGGTATCTCGACGGTCCCCCATCCATGCGGAGGCGCCAGTACGGCGGCGCAATCCCGATATACGGAATGGCGATGGCGCCGGCAGGTGCAGGCGCTGTCCACCCGAGGAGCACTCCACCCTCTGACGGCGCGACGGAGCGAAGGCCGGCAAGGGCTGCGACGTGAACGGGTATCGCTCGCTCACGCAACAAATCGACGTGCGCGGTCGTGAGCGTCGCGCGTCCCTCCTGCGCGGCGCCGGCCGTGTGGTTCGTTTCGTCGGATGGGGGCGCCGCATCCGACGGCGCGGCGTCGTAGCGGCACGCGCGTCCAAGGTGGTTGAAATGGAGGGTCGCACGCCGCCCCTTCAGGGCGGCTGAGATGACATCGAGATCGGACGGGCCGTGCAACTTGTTCGGCACGAGCTGCAAAGGGACGTCGACGGCGGCGCAGAGCGCGTTTAGTCGCCTGTAGGTCCCGTTCAGCTTCGCTCGATCGCGGCCAAAGAAAAACGGATCTTCGACGACACGCCCATCGGCGAGCTGCCAGTGGACCTGGAGCAGCCAGAGCTTTTGATCCTGTACAAACCGCGCCAGGACGCGCTCGACAAAGGCCAATGCGGGCGCGCTCACGAGCGTCCTCGAAGCGCTGGACCACCGCGCGTATGTCCGTCGCGAAGCTCGTCGAGGAGATCGCTGCTCGTGCCGACCTTGCGCGGGCCGATTTCGTGTGCAGAATGCATATGTGCCTCCCGCGCTTCGCGTCGTCCGGCCCGAAAAATCGAGCGACGCGAGGCGCGTTTTTCTCAGGCCGCGTTCGGAGGGATTGACGGCGTCGTGTCGCCCGCGCACACGCGGCGGTAGGCCGCGTGCAGGCGTTTCAAAATCGCCGGGCGCACGGGCGCGCCGTACTCGAATGCGCGCACCGTCGCCGGCGAGCAGTCCGCAGCGATCGCGACGTCGATGAGCCGGGCGCCGGCGTCCAATCGTTGGCGGCGCGCGTTTCTTGGAGTGATGTGGTTCATCTCCGCCATCCTGCGGATCGCTAGCGAATGCGGAGCGAAATCTCAGCGAAATCGCGCGACGGATCGGCCCTGGGCGATGCTCGAAGAATGTGGGCACACCGCCGCGGGCACGGTCTCGTCAGTGGTCATCATTTCTTTCCCCCGGTCTTCTTCCGTGTCATCGCCTTGCGGGCCTCCAGCTTCGCTGCCATCGCGCGCAGCTCGTCGGCGCGCTCGCTCATGCCGTCGCGGGCGAAGGCGCAATCGCTACGCTCCTGAAGGTCAACGATGGGTGAGAACCTCGGTCGCATGTGCACACGCGCGCCGGCGAGTCGAACAGTGCGCACGCACTCCGCGCGCGAGAGCTTGCCCTTGTGTTGGAGAGTCTTCGCGAGAGCGAGCAGTGCGCGTCGACGTCGTCCCAGCATCTTGCGCACGCGCGCCACCTCGCGCCGTACCCACGTGAGACCTTCGTCGCTGTCGTCATCGAGTTCGTCGGCGTCGACCACGTAGGTCGTGTCCCCATCGATGTGGAAAAGGGAAATGGCGCATTCTTCGGGTTGAACAGTTCGCAAGAACGACCGCTTGCCGGCGGTCCCGGAGGAATGCGCCATGGAAGAAGCTACCAGTACCAGGAAGAACGAGCCGCGTA
>JBBQXV010000025.1:0-55333 GCA_038209335.1 Polyangiales bacterium
GGATCCGGACGCGCTCTCGAACGTGGCGCCGGCGGTGCCGCCGGAGATCGTCGAGACGGTGACGCGCGCGCTCGCGAAGAAAGCCGACGCGCGGTTCGCGACGATGGATGACGTCGTCGCGACGCTCGAGCCGTTTCTGTCGGGGCGGGTCGAGGGGTACGCGGGGCGATCGAACCGGCCCTCCGCGGCGCGCTCGCAGCCACCGGCGACGTCGCGCGGCGTGCGCACGGACATGTCGGCGAGCGGATCGCTTCCGCCCGCGCCCGAGACGCTCGCGCCGCGCGTGGCGCCGCGAAGGCGCGCCGTCCTCACCGTCGCTGCGCTCGCGGCAGGAGCGCTGGCGGCCGTCTTCATCCTGCGCACGCGCGCGCCGTCCGAACCGACGACCGCGCCGAGCGCATCGACCACGACGCCGCCGAGCCCATCGCCGTCGGCCGCGACCGACTTCCCGCTCCCGTCGTCGCAAAACGCGGACGCGGTCGCGGCGTACCGAAGCGGCATTCAGGCGTTCCGCGACGGCGCGTCGGCCGCTTGGGCGCAACAGCTCGCGCGCGCGGCCGATCTCGATCCGTCGCTCGCGGCGGCGCACCTTCGCCTCGCGTGGATCCTCGAGGGGGCGGGCTCGTCGGCCGCGCGCGATCACTTCGCGAAGGCGATGCTCCTTCGCTCCGCGCTCAGCCCGCGCGATCAGGCGCTGCTCGAAGCGGGCGCGCCCTTCTTCCAATCCGCGAAGCCCGATCTCGCGGAGATCGAGCGCCGCCTCCTCGACGCGACGACGCGCTTCCCGCGCGACGCCGAGCTCGCTTACTTCCTCGGCGCTTCGCACGCCGACCACGGCGACTTCGGTAGCGCGGTGAAGGCGATGTCCGCGGCGCTCGACGCCGATCCGAAGTTCGCGATGGCCTGGGCATTCCGCGCGATCTACGAGGCGTATCTCGACGATCTCGCCGGCGCGGAGAAGTCGCTCGCGTCGTGCCTCGCCGCGGTGCCCGGCGCGACGCTGTGCCTGCACTTCCGCGCGTCGCTCGACGAACGCTCGGGCGCATGCGCGCGCGTGGAGGCCGACGCACGAAGGATGATCGCGATCGATCCGCAGAGCGGCGCCGGCTACGGGTTTCTCGCGGAGGCGCTCTACGCGCAAGGCGCGGGGCTCGAAGCGGCGCGCGAGACGCTTCGCCAGCAGACCGATCGCGCACCCGCATCGGCGCGCCGCGAGTCCGAGCTCGGCGTCGCGCGCAGACTCGCCGAGCTCACGGGCGACTTCGCCGCCGCCGAAGAGAGCGCGCTCGCGATCGAGAAGCTCGTCGAAGGGCGCGACGACGACGCCGCGCATTCCAGCGTCGCGTGGACGCTGGTCGCGATCTACGACGAGACCGGACGATCGAAACGCGCGGGCGAGGTCGCGCGCGACTACCTCGCGCGGCGCGCGGCGTGGATCGGCAACCCGCGCGGCGAAGACTACGCGGTCGCGGCCGACGTGGTCCCGTCGATGCTCGCGGCGGAGGCGCGCGCGGGCATCATCGACGTCGCGACGTTCGAGGCGAAGCGCGCCGAGTGGCTCGCGCGATGGGAGACACAGCTCGCGTCCGCGTACTTGCACACGTTGTGGATTCAGGGCGTCGCGTCGGTTGTCGACTCGCCGAAAGCCGCGAGTGCAGCGATCGATCTCCTCCCGACGTTCGGAGCGCCGCACTCGTTCGGGCCGCTCCGGCTCGACGCCGCGGATCGCGGGCGCGTCTTCTTCCTCGCGGGTCGCGTCGACGACGCGATCGCGGATCTCGCGCGCGGTGCTCGCACCTGCGTCGCGCTGAGCACGCCGATCGCGCACACGCGCGCGACGGCGTGGCTCGCAGACGCGCGCGCGGCAAAGCACGACAAGCCCGGCGCGTGCACCGCGTACAAGATCGTGCTCGACCGCTGGGGAAGCGCGAAACCGCGAAGCGTGACGGCGGAGCGCGCGCGCGCAAAGAGCGCAGCGCTCGGCTGCGCGAAGTAGCGCTACTCGTTCGTCACGCCCCACGGGTGCTTCTCGAGCAGCTTCTCCGCGCGCGATCGCAGCGCCGGCTCGAGCTCTCCGCGCGCCGCGTTGTCGAGCGCGATCGCCAGGTCCGCGCCGCTGTCGAAGCGATCCGCCGGCACCTTCGCCAGCGCGATCGCGAGCACGAGATCGACGTCGAGGTGCAGCCGCGCGATCTCGCTCGGGCGCGGCGGCATCGTGTGCACGACCTGGTAAATCGTCTCTGCCATGTGATCGCCCGTGAACGCGGGGTGTCCGGTCAGCGCGCGGTACGCGATCGCGCCGAGCGCGAACAGATCGGTCCGATGCGAGACCGCCTTCCCCGCTGCCTGCTCGGGCGCCATGTATCCGGGCGTCCCGAGGATCATGTCCTTCGTCTGCTGCGTCCCCTCGTTGTCGTTCAGCTTCGAGATCCCGAAGTCGAGGATCTTCCAAATGTGCTGACCGCTGCCGACGTCCGCGAAGAAGATGTTTCGCGGCTTGAGATCGCGGTGGACGATCCCCGCCGCGCGCGCCGCTTCGAGCCCGCGGCCCACCTGACGGATCAGCGTGATCGTCTTTTTCACCGTGAGGTGGCGGTGCGCGCGAAAGTGATCCGCGAGATCCTCGCCGATGAGGCGCTCCATCGCGATGTACGGGAGCGCCGCCTCGAGGCCGCCGATCTCGAGCACGCGGACGACGTGCGGCGTGTCGAGCGACGCCGCGATCTTCGCCTCGCGCAAGAAGCGCTTGAGCAGATCCGGATCCGCGAGCGCGTGCGCGTGGAGCAGCTTCACGGCGGCGAGCCCTTGCGATTGGCCGTGCGTCGCCTCGTACACCTCGCCCATCGCGCCGCGTCCGATCACCTTGCCGAGGCGGAACGGTCCGAGCGTCGTGTCGGTGAAGCGCCCCATCCCGCCGAACGCGAGCGCGCGCTCGAGCTCTTGCCGCGCCTCCTTGAGGAGCGCCTCGCGCTGAGCGAGGCCGCGCACGACGCGATCGTGACGCTCGATCGCTTCGAGCGTCGAGCTCCGCGTCGACCGCGAGCTGACGTACGTCACGAAGAGCGTCAGCTCGACGAGGAGCAACATGATCAGATGCTCGGCGACGCCGAGGTTACTCGCGGTCACGAGGCCGCGATCGTGGACCACGCCCGACAGGGTCGCGACGACCATCGCGGCGTAGGCGAGGGCGGACGTCAGGTAGATGGACAGCGTCGCCTTGAGGCTCTGCGCGCTACTGAAGAAGTAGAGCCCGAACGGCAGGACGACCGGCGCCGGCGACGACACGCCGAAGAAATAGACGCCTCCGAACGCCGCGGTGAGGCAGGCGTAGCCGCACACGAGCGCGCGACCGATCGTGTACGCCTCCTCGTCGCGGAGCAGCCACCACAGCCACGACGTCGTCGCGACCACCGGGACGATCGCGATCCACAGCACCAGCTTCGCGGTCGAATCGCCGCCGAGGAACGGGAGCGAGAGTGCCACGACCACCGCGAGCGTCAGCGCAAGCTTCGCGAACGTCCGCGTGCGGCCGATCTCCTGGAGGCGCATCGTCTCGACGGCGGTCGTCACCGACACGGTCGAGGACGATCCGGCGCCGACCGCGATGCTCGGTCCGCTCGTGTCGAGCGTCAGCGATCGCGAGCTCGGTGCCTGCGCCGGGATCGACACGTGCGACTCCGCCTTCGTCGGCAGATCGTCGACGTTGGGCTCGTCCCCCTCCCGGTTCGTCGCCGTCACGATCACGAGGATACCCCACGTCGCCGGGGCGACTCGCCATTCGGCGATGGCGCCTCGGTGATAGTCTCTGCGGTGATGGCCATGCTGCCGGCCCATGACGTCACCGTTCAGACGCCACCTCTGTTCGAGGAGACGGCGGCGGCGTCGCGACGGTCGAGCCTGCCGCCAGGTCGCGCGCGACGACGCGACGCGGAAGAGCGCATGCGCCTCTTGCCGCGCGTCTTCTCGTTCATGGTCGTCGGGTGGTCGCTCTTCGTGGTGCTCGACGTCTACGTCGCGTTCGTCGTGCTGCCGACGGCTCCGCTCGCGTGGATGGTCGGATGGCGCGCCTCGGCCGCGGGTCTCCTCCTCTTGTGCGGAACCATCGCGCGCCGCGCGCAGGCGACCAACGTCAACGTCACGGTCATCGAGCTCCTCGCGTTCGCCGGGACTTCGATCTCGCTCGCGTTCATCGCGCTCCGATCCGGCGGCCTCGCGAGCCACTACATCCCCGGCATCACGCTCATCGTCTTCATCCAGACGATGTCGCTTCCATCGCGATGGAAGCGCGCGCTCGCGCTCGTCACCGTCGATCTCGTCGCCGTGCCCGGCGTGCTCGGCCTCGCGGCGACGTTCGATCCCGTGATCGCCGCGCAGTGGCGGACGCCCGAGATCATCTCGGTGTTCGTGCTCGATTACGTCATCGTCGTGGCCGCTGGGATCGGCGCGTCGATCGGCGGGCATCTCATCTGGGCCGCGCGCCGCCAAGTGTTCCAAGCGCGGCAGCTGGGGCGCTACCGGCTCAAGGCGCGGATCGGCTCGGGCGGCATGGGCGAGGTGTGGCTCGCGTGGGACGAGGGTTTGAAGCGCGACGTCGCGCTCAAGATCCTCGCGCGGCAAGCCACGGGACGCGATCTCGCGCGCTTCGAGCGCGAAGCGTTCGCGGCGAGCTCACTGCAAAGCCCGCACACGATCCGCGTCTTCGACTTCGGTGCGAGCGACGACGGCGTTTGGTTCATCGCGATGGAGCACCTCGACGGCGCGGATCTCGCGACGCTCGTCGCCGATCGCGGCGCGCTCTCAATCGCACGCGCGGTGCGGTTCGCGCGTCATGCGTGCGCGTCGCTCGGCGAGGCGCACAGCGGCGGGATCGTCCACCGCGACATCAAGCCCGCGAACCTGTTCGTCACGAACGCCGGCGATCAGTTCGACATCTTGAAGCTCCTCGACTTCGGGATCGCGAAGGTGGCGCGCGACGAAGAGGACGCGACGGTGACGCAGGCCGGATGGATCGCCGGGACGCCCGCGTACATGTCGCCCGAGGTTTGCTCGGGCGCGTCGGTCGCGGACGCGCGCAGCGACATCTATTCGCTCGGCGCGGTGATCTATTACTTGCTCACGGGGACGCCGCCGTTCACGACCGAGAACGTCGCGGCGCTGATGATGGCGCACGTCAACGAGACGCCCGAGACGCCGAGCCAGCGACTCGGCGCGCTCATTCCGCACGATCTCGAAGCGGCGATCCTCAAGTGCCTCGAGAAGCGTCCCGAGGCGCGCTTTCAACGCATTCGCGATCTCGACGCCGCGCTCGCGAGGTGCGCCGTCGGCCTGCCGTGGACGAACGAGAACGCGCGGATGTTCTGGGCGACTTACTTGCCGACGTCGCGCGTGATGGGCGCGGAGACCGCGACGCAACCGCGCGCGCGGCGCTGATCGCGCCGATGCCGAATCGCCGCGTCGTTGCCTTCGTGATCGCGCTCGTCGCGGTCGGCGCGTCGTGCACCCCCGCCGCGTCGCCGTCCGCGTCGTCGACGTCGCGTCCCTCGGCGGCGCTCGACGCGATCTTCGCGGCGGAGTGGGACTACGACATGGAGGAGCACCCGGTGCGCGCGTCGCTCCGCGGCGATCGGCGCCACGGCGATCGTTGGGACGACGTCTCGCCCGCCGCGTTCGAGCGACGCCATCGTCACGACGTCGATCTCCTCGCGCGCATGCGCACGATCGATCGCGCGACGCTCTCTCCGGACTCGCAGCTCGATCTCGATCTCTTCATTCGCGCGCACCAACTCGCCGTCGACGCGCACCCGTTCAAGCTTCATCTGCTCGCGATGAGCCCGCTCGACGGCGTGCATCACGCGAACGAGATCGCCGACGCGCTCCGTTTCGAGACCCTGAAGGACTACGACGACTGGCTGCTTCGCTTGCGCGCGCTCCCGGCGCACGTGGATCAAGTGACGGCGCTCCTCCGCGAAGGGATGCGCGCGCGCGTCGTGCACTCCAAAGTCGTGATGGAGCGCGTCCCCGCGCAGATCGACAAGCTCGTCGCCGGCGAGCCCGACGCGAGCGCGCTCTTCAAGCCGCTGACGCGCATCCCGGCGTCGCTCGGCGACGCGGATCGCGCGCGCCTCACGCAGGCGACACGCGACGCGATCGCGACCGCGGTGGTCCCGGCGTTTCGTCGCCTCCGCGACTTCGTCGAGAACGAGTACCTCCCGTCGTGCTTCGATCAGGTCGGCGCGTGGCAGCTCCCGGACGGCGAGGCGCTCTACGCGTTCCAAGCGCGACGCTTCACGACCACCACGATGACGCCGGAGCAGATCCACACGACGGGTCTCCGCGAGGTGGCGCGCATCCGACGCGAGATGCAGCGCATGATGCAAGTTGTCGGCATGAAGGGGACGCTCGCCGATCTGTTCGTGATGCTCCGGACCGATCCGCGCTTCTTCTTCAAGACGGGCGAAGAGATCCTCGAGGCGTACGCCGCGCTCGCGAAGCGGATCGATCCAAAGCTTGCGAAGCTCTTCCGCACGCTCCCGCGGATCCCGTATGGCATCGCGCCGGTCCCGCCGACGACCGCCCCCGACGCGCCCACCGCGTACTACCGCCCGCCCGCCGCGGACGGATCGCGCCCGGGGACGTTCTTCATGAACGTCTACAAGCCGGAGACGCGACCGAAGTGGGAGATGACGGCGCTCTTCCTCCACGAGGCGGTGCCCGGTCATCACTTTCAGATCGCGCTCGCGATGGAGCGAAAGAACACGCCCCTGTTTCGGCAGGAGGCGCGCTGGACGGCGTTCGTCGAAGGGTGGGGTCTCTATGCCGAATCGCTCGGCGAAGAGATGGGGCTCTACGACGATCCGTACGCGAAGCTCGGGCAGCTGACGTTCGAGATGTGGCGCGCCGTGCGCCTCGTCGTCGACACCGGGATGCACCACCTGCGGTGGGAGCGGCGGCGGGCGATCGAGTTCTTCCTCGAGAACACGCCGCGTCAGGAGATGGACGTCGTCAACGAGATCGACCGGTACATCGCCTGGCCGGGGCAGGCGCTGGCGTACAAGATCGGCGAGCTGAAGATTCGCGCGCTGCGGACGAAGGCCGAGGCGGCGCTCGGGGCGCGCTTCGATCTGCGTGAGCTCCACGAGGTCATCTTGGGAGGCGGCGCGGTGCCGCTCGACGTGCTGGAGCGACGCGTCGACGCGTGGATCGACGCGAAGCGTTCGGCTCGCTGAGAGCGAGACGGCGTGTCCAGGTTGCGACACAGCGTCGCCCTCCGCGACCCGAACGCCACGGTCCCCATGCGATCCACCCGCGTAATCCGCCGCGCCGCGCTCGGTACGCCGGATGCATTGCTTGTCGTCATGTCCCAGCGCGCGCACTTCTGGCTCCGCATCGCGGGCCTCGGCGTCATCGTGCTGGCGCAGCTTTACCCGCGCGTCTCCACGCGCGATTCGGCCCCGCGGGCTCAAAGCGCCGCGTCGGCCGAGCTCGCCAGCCGCTAACTTTTTCCGCCCGACCGGGCACGGCCGTCATGGTTGCGCGCGAAGTGCTGCCGTCCACCCGCAGGCAAGAGGCCGCAACCGGCGCGCGTCGGCCCGGCGCAAAGCGACGTTGCATCCCGCCCGCCAGCGCGTAGCCTCCCCGGCACCAGCGCCAGATCGGCGCGCCTGCGATGCAGCTTCTCATCCTCTCCCGCAACGCCACGCTCTACTCGACGAGCCGCCTCGTGCTCGCGGCGCGTGCCCGCGGCCACGGCGTGACCGTCGCGGATCCACTCGACTTCCGCATCGTGGTCGAGCGCGGACATCCGTCGATGTTCCTCGGCGGCAAGCCGATCCCGCGCTGCGATCTCGTGTTGCCGCGCATCGGCGCGTCGATCACCAACTACGGCCTCGCGGTCGTGCGCCAGTTCGACATGATGGGGATCCCGGTCCTCAACACGGCGGTCGCGATCGCCCGCTCGCGCGACAAGCTCCGCGCGCTGCAGCTGCTGACGAAGAAGAACATCGACGTCCCGACGACGGTCTGTGCACGGACGCCCGACGCGGTCGAGCTCGCGCTGGCGCACGTCGGCGGCGTGCCGGCGATCGTGAAGCTGCAGCAGGGCGCGCAAGGCATCGGGACGATGATCGCCGAGACGCCGCAAGCGGTGACGTCGCTCCTCGAGACGCTCTGGGCGATGGGGCAAGACATCATTCTCCAGGAGTACATCTCGGAGTCGAAGGGGCGCGACACGCGCGCGATCGTCGTCGGCGGACGGGTCGTCGCGGCGATGCGTCGTCAGGCAAAGAGCGGCGAGTTCCGATCGAACCTCCACCGCGGCGGCGTCGGCGTGCGGGTGAACCTCGACAAGCGGTACACGCAGGCGGCGATCGCGGCGACCAAGGTGATGGGGCTCGAGATCGCCGGCGTCGACATGCTCGAGTCGCGGCAAGGGCCGAAGATTCTGGAGATCAACAGCTCGCCGGGGCTCGAAGGGATCGAGCGCGCGAGCGGGATCGACGTGGCCGGCGCGATCATCGCGCACGCCGAGCGCTTCGTCGCGAAGCGCAAAGAGCGGCGCGCGAAGAAGCGGCGCGACGCGGTGATCGACGACGAGCGGCGACGCACGCGGGTGCGACCGGCACGCGCGGCGGGCGGCGGCGGATGAGCCTTCTGCGCGTCGAGCGAAACGGCGCGATCGGCGTCTGGACGATCGCGCGGCCCGAGGCGAAGAACGCACTCAGCTTCGCGCTGATGGCCGAGCTCGCGCGCGCGATCGAAGCGGCGTCCGAGGACACGAGCCTGCGCGCGATCGTCCTGACGGCGGAGGGGAACGTCTTCGTGTCGGGCGGCGATCTGCGCGAGCTCCGGACGGCGACGACCTCGGCGGACGCGGAGCGCCTGTGCGACGCGGGGCGCGCGGTGTGTCGCGGGCTCGCGGATCTCGACGTGCCGGTGATCGCGGCGCTGCCGGGCGCGGCGATCGGTGGCGGCGCGGAGCTCGCGGTCGCGTGCGATCTGCGGGTCGCGGACGATCGCGCGAAGCTTTGCTTCAAGCACGTGCGGATGGGGCTGACGACGTCGTGGGGGACGTTGCCGAAGCTGTTGCAGCTGGTCGGACCGGCGACGGCGGCGCGGCTCCTCTACACGGCGCACGAGGTGCGCGCGATGGAAGCGCGCGGCATGGGGCTCGTCGATCAGGTCTCCGACGACGGCGCGTGCGTCGCAACGGCGCTCGCGTGGGCGCTCGACATCGCGCAGGGATCGCCGACGGCGGTGGCGCGGATGAAGGGACTGCTGCGCGACGCGGCGGCGGGCGGGGATCTGCTGCGGGCGCGCGAGCGTGAGAGCTTCATCGCGACTTGGACGAGCGACGATCACAACGAAGCGGTCGACGCTTTCTTCGCGAGCCGCGCGCCGGTTTGGCGCGCGCGGTAGTCGGATCCTCCCGACACCGCTGCGCGCGTGGTCCCGCGCGAGGGGCTCTTTGGACGGCGGTGGAGACTACGGGTAGCCGGCGACGTCTTGCGGGAGCGACGGATCGATCCAGAGGCGGACGCTCGTTCCTTGGCGCACGACGCGCTCCTCGGGGACGGCACATGCATCGGCGGCGCGCGACGCGGCTTGCGATGCGTCCTTGCGCCATGCGACGCGTAGCGTCTCTTGCCGCGCGGCGACGACGTCGCCGGTTCGCCAGGCGGCGAGCGCTCGCTGTGCGTGATCGCGTCCATAGCGTGCGGCGGTGTCGGCGCGTGAGAGCGCCGCGTCGAGGCAGGTCGCTTCGCTTGCGTGGCCGCGCGTGCGCGCACGTCGCAAGAGGGTGCGGACGCGGTCGGCGGTCGCGTCGAGCGTCGCGACGGACGACGACACCTCCGCGCGCGCGCGCGCCGCTTCCTGATCCGCGGACGTCGCCTCGGCGACGGCGAGCGTCTGCACACAAATCCCAAGCACCGCAATCGCGGCGCACACGATCAGTCGTCGCATCCCGTCCTCCGTGGGGCGAGGCGCGAGAGACGCGCCCCTGAGACATCACGTTCTGTAGCGCCGGGCGGCCGCGGCATTCATCGCAACCGTGCGTCGAGCGTGCGCGTCCGTGGCGGGCGGGCCGATGCTGCGTGTTCTCCCCGCCGGATCGCCTGTTGGTGCGGTGCGGTTGCGATGTCCTGCGGTGCGGTTGCGATCTAAGGCGATGAGGTTGCGTATTTTCACGCGGCGGTTGCGGATTTGCGCTGTGAGCTTGCGTGTCTTGGCCGCGCGGCTTCCTTTGGTCCGGCAAATCTTTCCGTTTTGCTCGATTTGTTTCCGGTTACGCCGTACGAAGCGCTGGTTTCGCGGCGCGCCCAGCCTTACGGTACGCGCGATGCGCGCTCCCCCGACACTCGGTCCCCTCCTCCGCGACGCGCGGCGTCAGCTGCGCGCGGGACAAGAAGGCTTCGCGAAATCGATCGGCGTTTCGGCGCGCACGATCTCCGGTTGGGAGCGTCAGGCGGTGATGCCCACTCCGTCGCAACGCGCGCGCGTCGCGTCGGCGTTCGCGTCGATCGATCACGAGCGATGGTGCGCGATCGTCGAGGCGCTCGGTCTGCCGCTCGACGCGATGTTGGCGAAGGTGCCGCGTCAGCGCGCGCTCGCAGAGGCGCACGCGCGCGAGGCGATCGCGCGGCCCGCAGAGGCGCCGCCGGCGGATGCGAAGCGCGCGAGGCGTGGCGTGCTCGACGACGCGATCCGCGTGCACGCCGAGATGCTCGACGTGACCGCGCGGCGACTGCGCATGGCGGTCGCCGCCATTCTCACCGACATCGAGCGGCTCGGCGTCACGCCCGGCGTCGCGCGCGACATCGTCCTCGGCTCTTCATCCAAGTGATTCTGTCGCGCCCACGGCGACCGCTCAGAAGCTCGCCAACACCGAGAGACCTGCATGGGAGGGCGAGAGCGTCGGAAGGACGCGAATCCCGGCCACGTCGTTCCGAACCAGCTCGCTCTTCGTCGAACCGATCCCATGGGCGAACATGAAGATCCCGCCCGCCTGCGCCAACCCGTCGAAGGCGAAGAGGAACGCCTCGGAGCCGCAGAGGAGCTTGCCCAGCGCGCCGCCGCAGTCCTTGAGATGAGCCGCCGCGACGAACGGACCGACCACCGGGACATAGAGGGCCGCGTCACCGTTCGTTCCAGCGGCCGAGCCGACGGACAGCGCGTACATCGCGCCGAAGACGATGACTCCACCGATCGCGAGCCCGGTTCGGATCTTCCTCTCGACGTGGTAGCCGGGCGGAACGGGATCGCGAAGCTTCATCCGCTCTGGCCCGGGGTGTCCGGACGCGCCGATCGGATCCGCGCCCGCGTACGCGGGTTCGACCGGCTCACTCGGTTGCGCGCGCGCGCTTTCGGCGACCAGCGTCGTCATCGCCGCGAGCACCATCCATCCCATCGTCATCCGTCGCATCGTTCTCTCCATGCATCGGCGGCGCATCCACGTGCGTCCCGAGCGCGGCACAGCAGAGCAGACGACATGCCACGCGCGTTCACCGCGCGTTCACGCGACGATTCCGCGGGTAGCGAAGAAGCTCGCGATCACGCGTGCAACGAGGTGCGCTCTCGCATGTGCAGCCGGATGCACACTCGAGTCAGTACGCGGCCCCCTGCGCCGGCGCGCTCGGCCCCAGCTTCTTCACCGCGTCGAGCTCCGCCATGAAGCGGTCCAGCTCTTCGTCGCTCGTATAGAAATGCGGGCTCACGCGCAGCCCGCACTTCGGGCGGTAGTCGTGGAAGAACTTGCGACGCGACAGCTCGCGCGAGACCGCCTCGGCGCCGTCGAAGTCGAAGCAGATGGTGCCGCCGCGCGCCGCGTCGTCGCGCGGAGTGTTCACGGTGAAGCCGCGCTTCTCGACGAGATCGCGCAGGAGCTTCGTCTGCCGGAGCGACTTTGCGCGGATGCGATCGACGCCGAGGCGCGCGACGATCTCCCAGCCCGCGCGCGCGGTGTAGACCGCAGGCACCGGCGGCGTGCCGCCGATCATCCGCCAGACGTCGTCGGCGTATTTCATCGGCGCCATGTCGAACGCGAACGGCTGCTGGTGCGAGAACCATCCGGTCGCCATCGGCTGGAGCTTCGGCAAGAGCTCGGGCTTCACGTAGAGGTACCCGGCGCCCGGTCCTCCACACGCCCACTTCACCGAGCCGCCGCACGCCATGTCGACGTCCCACTTCGCGAGATCGAGCGGCACCGTCCCCGCCGACTGGTAGCAGTCGAGGAGCACCATCGCGCCGACCTCGTGCGCGCGATCGATGATCCGCTTCGCGTCGTACATCGCGCTCGATCGGAAGAGGACGTGGCTGATCGGGACGAGGAGCGTCTTGTCGTCGATCGCGGCGAGGAGCTCTTCGGTCGGAGCGTGGATCCCGTCCTTCGATTTCACGACGACCACTTCGGCGCCGCGACGCGCTTGCTCTTCCCAGACGTAGTGCACGGTCGAGAAGTTGAGCTCGTCGTAGACGATCTTCTTTCGTCCGCCCCACGGCCCCTTGCCGTCGAACGTGAAGCACGACGCGACGACCGCCTGCACGATCGACACGTTCGGAAGAAGCACGACGCTCCCGGGCGTCACGCCGAGGACGCCGCCGATCGTGTCGCACAGCGATCGCACTTGCGGCAGCCATTTGCCCCACGACGTGATCGACTCGTTCTCCCACTCGTCGAGGAACTGCGTCGCGTACGCACGCGCTTGCTTCGGCATCGCGCCGAGCGAGTGACTGATGAGGTGGACGCCCTTCGTGAGGGTCGGGAACTCGGCGCGTGCGGCGAGGAGATCGGCTTCGCTCATGGCGCGCGGACTCTATCAGCTGCTACACAGGAGCGGTCATGGCACCGACCTCACCGCGCCCCGGATATTTCGGCCCGTTCGGCGGACGCTTCGTCTCCGAGACGCTGATGTTCGCGCTCGACGAGCTCGAGCGCGCGATGCACTCCATCGTCGCCGGCGACGAGTTCCAGCGCGAGTGGCGCGCGCTCCTCGCGACGTACGTCGGCCGGCCGACGCCGCTCACCGAGGCCAAACGATTCGCGCGCGCCGTGGATCCGGACGGCAAGACGCTCGCGCGCCTCTTCTTGAAGCGCGAGGATCTCTGTCACACGGGCGCGCACAAGATCAACAACGCGATCGGCCAGGTGCTCCTCGCGAAGAAGATGGGAAAGACGCGGATCATCGCCGAGACGGGCGCCGGTCAGCACGGCGTGGCGACGGCGACAGCGTGCGCGCTCTTCGGATTGCCGTGCGACGTCTACATGGGCGAAGAAGACGTGAAGCGCCAAGCGCCGAACGTCGGGCGGATGAAGCTCCTCGGCGCGCGCGTGATTCCGGTCGCGTCGGGATCGCGGACGCTGAAGGACGCGATGAACGAAGCGCTCCGCGACTGGGTGACGAACGTGCGCACGACGCACTACTGCATCGGGAGCGCCGCCGGCCCGCATCCGTATCCGGAGCTCGTCGCGCGACTGCAAAGCGTCATCGGAGAAGAAGCGCGAAAGCAGATCCTCGAAGCGACGGGCGCATTGCCCGACGCGGTCGTCGCGTGCGTCGGCGGCGGATCGAACGCGATCGGGCTCTTCCGCGGATTCATGCAGGACGAGAGCGTCGCGATGGTCGGCGTCGAAGCTGCGGGCGACGGGATCGCGACCGGACGTCACGCCGCGACGCTCGGCGCGGGGCGCGTCGCGGTGCTCCACGGATCGAAGAGCTACGTCCTCTGCGACGACGGCGGGCAGATCCAGGAAGCGCACTCGATCAGCGCGGGGCTCGATTATCCGGGCGTCGGGCCGGAGCACGCGTGGCTTCAAGAGACCGGTCGCGCGAAGTACATCAGCGCGACGGACGACGAGGCGCTCGCGGCGGTGACGCTCGTCGCGCGCACCGAGGGGATCCTCACGGCGCTCGAGACGGCGCACCCGTTCGCGAAGATCGGCGCGATCGCGCAGGAGCTCTCGGCGAAGCTCGGCAAGCCGGTGACGCTCGTCATGTGCAGCTCGGGGCGCGGCGACAAAGATCTGGCGACGCTGCTCGCGAGGCTCGTCGACGTCGGCGAGGCTTCGTCGTGAGCGGGCCGATGACGGCGCGCGGATCGCGGATCGACGCGCTCTTCGCCGCGCGCAAAGCCGAGGGCAAGAAGGTGCTCGTCGCGTACCTGTGTGTCGGCGATCCGAACGAAGCCGAGTCGATCGATCTCGCGCGCGCCGCGGTCCGCGCGGGCGCCGACGTCCTCGAGCTCGGCGTACCGTTCAGCGATCCGAGCGCCGACGGTCCCGCGATCGCACGCGCGAGCCAGCGCGCGCTCGCGGCGGGCGGCGGGCTCGACGCGGCGTTGCGTGTCGCGAAGGCGCTTCGCGCGGACGACGTGACACGCGCGACGCCGATCGTCCTCTTCGGATACTACAACCCGCTCTTCGTTCGCGGCGAGGCGCGCGCGGTCGACGAGGCAGCCGAGAGCGGCGTCGACGCGCTCCTCGTCGTCGATCTTCCTCTCGAAGAAGCGGCGCCTCTCCGCGACGCAGCGGCGAAGCGCGGACTCGCGGTCGTCCCGCTCCTCGCGCCGACGAGCCCACCCGATCGCATCGCCGGCCTGAAGGCGGCCGCCGCGACGTGGCCGCTCGGCTTCGTCTACTACGTGTCTGTGACCGGCGTGACCGGCTCCGCCGCCGTGCGCGCCGACGAAGCCGCGTCGGCCGCCGCGGCCCTCCGCGCGACGATCGGCCTCCCGGTCGTCGTCGGTTTCGGGATCGACTCGCGCGAGAAAGCGCGCGCCGCCGCGGCGAACGTCGACGGCGTCGTCGTCGGCACCGCGCTCGTCCGTCGCATCGAAGACGGCAAGACCCCTGACGAACGAACGCGCGGCGTGACGACCCTCGTCGCGGATCTGCGCGCCGGGCTGGATTCCTGAGCGCATTCCTGAAAGCACCATGCTCCTCCTCTGCATCTCCGACATTCACGGCAACCTCGACGCGCTCCAGGCCGTCCTCGCCACCGCCGAGCGCCGCGCGTTCCAAAAGCTCCTCATCGCGGGGGACCTCATTTTCCCCGGCCCCGACCCGCTCGAGACGTGGCGACGATTGAGCGCGTCCGGCGCGATCATGGTCCAAGGACTGACCGACAAAGCGGTCGCGACGCTCGATCCAAAAGGGCTCAACGCGACGACCGAGCACGAGCAGCGGATGCTCGAGCGGATGGTCGCGACGCGATCGGCGCTCGGCGATCTCATGCTCGAGCGCATTCGTCGCCTCCCGACCCACCAGCGCGTCTCGCTCGAAGACGGCGGCGATCTCGTCCTCGTTCACGGCTCGCCCGCGGATCCTGGCGAGGCGCTGACGCACGACATGACCGACGAAGAGATCAACGCGCTCCTCGGCGACGATCCCGCCGACGTCGTCGTCTGCGGCATGAGCCACGTCCCGTTCGATCGCCTCGTCGGGAGCGTTCGCGTCATCAACGTCGGCAGCGTCGGCGACGCGCCCGACGCGCGCAACGAAGGCGAGCCGCCGAACATCGCGCACGCGACCTGGATCGAATCGACGCCGACCGGGCTCAACGTCGAGCAGGTAGCGATTCCGCTCGGCGCGGGCGTATCCTGATCGCATGAGCGAAGTGATGCCCCCGGCCGTGATGCCCCCCTCCGGGCTCGTGTACGTCGTGTGGGAGGTCACGCTCCAGTGCGATCTCGCGTGCAAGCACTGCGGCTCGCGCGCCGGCAAGCCGCGCAGCGACGAGCTGTCGACGGCCGAAGCGCTCGACGTCGTCGCGCAGATCAAAGAGATGGGCGCGGTCGAGATCACGCTCATCGGCGGCGAGGCGTACCTGCGCGAAGACTGGCCGGTGATCGCGCGCGCGATCAAAGACGCCGGGATGCAGTGCACGATGACGACCGGCGGCCGCAACATGACGCCCGAGCGCGCGCGTCAGGTGAAAGAAGCCGGGATCGACAACGTCTCGGTGTCGATCGACGGCATCGGCGCGACGCACGACACGCAGCGCGGCGTGAAGGGGAGCTTCGACGCCGCGGTCGCTGCGCTCGACAACCTCGTCGCTGCGGGATGCACCGCGACGGTCAACACGCAGATCAACAAGCTCTCATTCCATGAGCTCGATCAGGTGCTCGACATCCTGATCGCGCGAAAGCTCCACGCCTGGCAGGTGCAGCTGACGGTTCCGATGGGACGCGCGGCGGATCGCCCGGAGTGGCTCCTCCAACCCGACGACATCCTCGAAGTGACGCCCAAGCTCGCCGAGCTCGCCATCCGCGGCGCGAAGAACGGCGTGCACATGTGGCCCGGAAACAACATCGGCTACTTCGGTCCGCACGAGACGACGCTCCGCGGGCGCGCGGTCCGCACCGATCGGCACTGGTCCGGATGCACCGCGGGCAAGCACACGCTCGGCATCGAATCCGACGGCGCGATCAAAGGCTGCCCTTCCCTCCCGACCAGCCAATACGTCGGCGGCCACACGCGCGAGCGAAAGATCCGCGACATCTGGGACTCCACGAAAGAGCTCCGCTTCACGCGCGATCGCACCAGCGAAGATCTCTGGGGCTTCTGCAAGACTTGCTACTACGCCGACGAGTGCCGCGCCGGATGCACGTGGACGTCGCACGTCTTCTTCGGCAAGCCGGGGAACAATCCGTACTGCCATCACCGCGCGCTCGAGCATCAGCGGCTCGGACAGCGCGAGCGGCTCGTTCGCGTCGAGGCCGCGCCGGGTCTTCCGTTCGATCACGGACGCTTCGACATCGTCATCGAGCCGATCGACGCGCCGCGCGAGAACGCGCCGCGACGACTGCCGCTCGTGACGTGAAGACGAAGCAACAAACTCGACGACGCAAGCGCGGTACTGCGACGATCGCTTTCGTGAGCGAACGCCGTGGACCGGGTCTGGCAAAGTCGCGTGGCGTGGGGCTCGTGGACGTGAGGCGCTTGGTGGAGGTCCGCGCGACCGACGCACGCTGGCGCGATCTCTTCGAAAAGGCGGACACCGTCAGCGAAGGCGCGCTGCGGAGCGAAGCTTCGGGCGAGGTCTGGTACGGATCGTCGAGCTTCATTTTGACGATGCGCGCGAGCGATGGCGAAGGCGTCCGCGCATTTCTCGCGGAGATCGCTGGGCGCGACGTGCACGTCCGACTCCGCGCGTTACGCGCCGCGTGCCGTGAGGCGAGCCTCCGCGCGCCCGGGCCGCTCGGCTCGGCCGCGTGCGAAATGCGGGTATCGACCGATTCGCGCGGGCTGAGGATTGACGTCGACGTTCAGGCGCCGTTGATTGGCGTCCGCGCGGGCGCTGCAAAGCCCGGTCGTTGACACCGAACACCGCAGACGCAAACCGGACATGACGAACACGACGGAACGAGGCCCCGGCGGGGCCGGCGATGGGAAGCGCAAGAAGAAGCGGGGCGCGGACGTGATCCACGTCGCGTTCGGCAACGGCGGCGGACGCATTCCGGTCGCCCCCCCGAACGACGCGACGAACGGCGCCGCGACGAACCCCGCTTCTCCGGAGAGCGCGGCGGACGCGTCCGCCGGCCACGAGCCGGTGACGGATCTCTTCACGCGTCGTGAGGTCGCGAAGCTCCTTGGGGTGCCCGAGGCTCGACTGAAATCGCTCGATCGCTCGGCGATCGTGTCGCCGTCCGCGACGCGCGCGGGCAAGCGCGTCTACACGTTTCAAGATCTCATCGCGCTCCGTGCGACGCGCGAGCTCCTCGCGCACGACGTGAAGCTCCGCGACGTCGCCCGCGCGATCGGCGCGCTTCGCAAGTCGCTCCCGCGCATCACGCGACCGCTTCAAGAGCTGCGCATCGTGAGCGACGGACGCCGCGTCGTCGTCAGGGGATCCGACGGCGCGTTCGACGCCGTGAGCGGTCAGATGGTCATGGACTTCCAAGTCACGTCTCTGCGCGACGACGTCGTCCGCGTCCTTCGCCCCGAGACGTCGAAAGCGCGCGCGCGCACCGCGTACGAGCTCTACTCGCAAGCGAGCGCGCTCGACGAAGATCCCAAGACGTTCGACGAGGCGGAGCGCCTCTACGATCGCGCCATCGCGCTCGATCCGTCGCTCGGCATCGCGTACACGAACCTCGGGAACATCCGCTTCCGCCGCGGCGACGAGGCCGCAGCCGAGGCGCTCTACAAGCGCGCGATCGAGATCGACGCCGATCAGCCCGAGGCCCACTACAACCTCGGCTACGTCCTCCTCGAGCGCGGCGATCCGCGCGGCGCGATCGATCACTTCGAGCGCGCGCTCGGGAGCGATCCGCGCTTCGCCGACGCGCACTTCAACCTCGCGATGGCGTACGAGCAGGCGGGCGAGCGCGCGAAGGCGCGACCGCATTGGAAGCGCTACCTCGAGCTCGAGCCGACCGGGACGTGGGCGGACATCGCGCGCAAGCACATCTGATTCACGTCCAGATGACGTGCGCCTTGTCCGCGTACCAACCTTCGACGCTCGGCGCGTAGCGCTTCTCGATCACACCGCGCTTCACTTTCATCGTCGGTGTCAACATTCCGTTTTCGATCGTCCACGGATCGCCCACGACGACGATCTTCTCGAGGTGCTCGTGCGGATCGAGCTCCGCGTTCGTCCGCGCGACATGCGCCGCGAGCGACTTCGCGAGCACGTCGCGCGACGCGGGATCCTTCGCGCGCGCGCGACGCGTCCGACAGCACGACCATCCCGAACGGCTGCGGCATCCCCGAGCCCGACACCAGCGCCTGCTCGACGTCCTCGTGCAGGAGCAGCGCGTTCTCGATCGGCGTTGGCGCGACGTACTTCCCTTTGCTCGTCTTGAAGAGCTCCTTCACGCGGCCGGTGATCTTCAGCCGCCCGAGCTCGTCGATCTCGCCGCGATCGCCGGTGCGAAGAAATCCGTCCGCGCCGATCATCTCGTCGGTCAGCTCCTTCGCCTTGAAGTACCCGAGCATCGTGCCGGGGCTCTTCACGTGCACCTCGCCTTCGTCGGTGATCCGCTGCTCGGCCCCTTCTTGCGGGCGACCGACGTAGCCGACGCGAACCTCGCCCGGACGCGCGACGTGCGACACCGAAAAATTCTCGGTCATGCCGTACCCCTCGAGGACCTCGAGGCCGAGCGCGCCATACCAAGCGAGGAGCTCCGCCGGGATCGGCGCCGAGCCCGAGCCCGCGAAGCGCACCTCTTCGAGCCCGAGCCCGCGAAGGACCTTCTTGCGCACGATGCCGCGGACGATCGGAATCTTGAGCAGGCGCGCGAGCTTCTTCGCCGGCATCTTCGCGAAGACGCCTTGCTGAAACTTCGTCCACAGACGCGGCACGCTGAGAAAAATCGTCGGACGCGCGCGCTGCAGATCGAGAACGAACGTGTCGAGCTTCTCGGCGAAGTAGATGTGCATCCCGGTCTTCATCGCCGGCGTCTCGACGACCGCGCGCTCGTACGCGTGCGCGAGCGGAAGATACGAGAGCATGCGATCCGCGTGGCTCATCCCGATGACGTCGGCGAACGCGAGCGCCGAGCACATCGTCCGGAAGCTGTGCATCACGCCCTTCGGAACGCCGGTGCTCCCGGACGTGTAGATGATCGTCGCCACGTCGTCGGCGTCGCGTCGCGGCTCGCCTTCGAGCGGCTTCGTCTTCGCGATGAGGTCGGTCCACGACGGCGCATCGATCGCCGGCGCGAGCGGCAGCGCGATCCGACGAAGCCCGTCGGGGATCCCCGCCTTCATCTGCTCGAAGCCGTCGAGCTTGCCGACGAAGACGAGCCTCGCCTCGCTGTGATCGAGGATCTGGCGGATCGTGTCGGGCGCGAGCGTCGGGTAGAGCGGCACCGTGACGTGCCCCGCCATCCAGATCGCGATGTCCGCGAGGAACCACCAGGCGTTGTTCTTCGCGAAGAGCGAGATCTGACTCGGCGTCGGAAGATCCAGCGATCGCAAGTGCGCGGCCATCCGCCTTGCCTCGTCGATCGCTTCGCGCCAGGTGATGTCGCGGACGGTCCCGTCGCCCATGGGCTGCGTCAGCCAGACGTCGTCGGCTCGGTTTTTCTCGTTCTCGTAGACGAAGTCGAGTTGAGTCTTCACGGTCGTGCGCTCGACGCTACCACGCGTCAGCGCGCGAAAAACTCGCGAACCTGGTCGGAGACGTAGTCGATCGCAGCGTCGGAGATCTCGGGGTAGACCGGGAGCGCGAGCGCGGTGCGCGTCGCCTCTTCGGCCGCGGGGAACGACGCGGGCTCTTCAGCGAGATGCGCGAAGCACGGCTGACGCGGCAGCGTGAGCGGGTAGTAGACGCGCGTCGCGACGCCGCGTTCGGCGAGGTACGCGGCGAGAGAATCGCGCGCGGCGGTGCGGACGACGAATTGGTTGTAAGCGTGCGTCGCGCCGTCTCGCTCCGCGGGAAGCACGAGTCGCGGCGCGAGATCCGCGAGGCGCTCGCGGTAGCGCGACGCGACGCGCGCGCGCGCAAGGTTCCACGATGCGAGATGCCGCGCCTTCACGCCGAGCACAGCCGCTTGCAGCGCGTCGAGGCGGCTGTTCGTTCCGATCTCTTCGCTACGGTACGCCGTCGACATCCCGTGCGCGCGCAGCCGCGTCACGCGAGCCGCGACATCGTCGCGCGACGTGACGACCGCGCCGCCGTCTCCCCACGCACCGAGGTTCTTCGTCGGAAAGAAGCTGATGCACCCGGCGTCCCCCATCGATCCAGCCGCACGACCACGGAAGCTCGCGCCGATCGCTTGCGCCGCGTCTTCGACGACCGAGAGTCCATGCCGCTGCGCGATCGCGAGCAGCGCGTCCATGTCGGCGCAGAGACCGAAGAGGTGCACCGGCAGGATCGCTCTCAGCGTCCCGCGCGCGCTCGAATCGTGGCGTGCGATGCACGCGTCGATGCTCGCCGACGACACGGCGAACGTCGCGAGATCGATGTCGGCGAAGATCGGACGCGCGCCCACGACCGCGATCGCCTCGGCGGACGCGACGAAGCTGAACGCCGGCGTGACGACCGCGTCTCCCGCACCGATCCCGAGCGCGCGCAACGCGAGGACCAGCGCGTCCGATCCCGACGCGACGCCGACCGCGTGCTTCGTCCCGCATATCGTCGCCAGCGTCCGTTCGAACGAGGCGACCGGCTCGCCGAGCACGAACGCTTGCGCGTCGATCACCGCGGTCGCCGCCGCGAGAACCTCGTCGCGAATCGTCGCGTGCTGCGCGGCGAGATCGACGAGCGGAACCTTCACGCCGGCCACTTGCGATGAAGCAACGACGGCAGCGACGCGCGCACACGCTCTTGGTGATCGAAGTCGAGCCGCGCGACGCACATCCCTTCCCCCTCCGCGCACTGCGCGAGGACATCGCCCCACGGATCGCAGATGAGCGACTTTCCGTATGTCTGCCGCCCCTTCGGGTGCTTGCCGTGTTGCGCAGGCGCGAGCACGAACACTTGGTTCTCGATCGCGCGCGCGCGAAGCAGCACGTGCCAGTGATCCTTACCCGTCGTCAGCGTGAACGCCGACGGCACGCTCACCACGCGCGCCCCTTGATCGATGAGCCGCCGAAACAGCTCTGGGAAGCGCACGTCGTAGCAAATCGTCATCCCGAGCGTCGTCTCGCCGACGCGCGCGCTCACCGGATCGCTCCCCTGCATCGTCGCCGCGCTCTCGCGCAGGCTCGTCCCGTCCGCGAGCGACACGTCGAAGAGATGGACCTTGCGGTACGTCGCCGCGACTTCGCCCGACGGCGCGACGAGCACCGACGTGTTGTACGGACGCGCGGCGTCCTTGCTCGTCTCGGGCATTCCGCCGCCGACGATCCAGACGCCGTGCTGTTTCGCGGCGGCGACGAGCGCGCTCAGGATCGGCCCAGCGAACGCGCCGTCGAGCTTCTCGGCGATCTCGCGCTTCTTCGCCTCTTCGCCCATGAACGCGAAGTTCTCGGGGAGCGCGACGAGCTCCGCGCCCGCGCGCACCGACTCGCCGATCCAGTGCGTCGCGCGCTCGAGGTTCGCGTCGACGTCGTCTTGGCTGTTCAGCTGGACGACCGCGACGCGCATCGCCGACGCGGTCTTCGTCTTCGCGTGGTTCTCGATGCTCGTACTCACAGCGCGTGCCCCATCTTCTTCGCTTTGACGGCGAGGTATTCGGCGTTGTGCTCGTTCGGCTCGGAGGTCGCCGCGATTCGCTCGACGACGTCGATCCCGTGCTCGCGAAGTCCGTCGACCTTCCGCGGGTTGTTCGTGAGGAGCGCGACGCGCGTGACGCCGAGGTCCCGCAAGATCGCCGCCGCGACACCGTACGTGCGCGCGTCGTCGGCGAACCCGAGGATCCGATTCGCGTCGACCGTGTCGACCCCTTCGGCCTGCAGCGCGTACGCGCGCACTTTGTTCCCGAGGCCGATCCCGCGCCCCTCTTGCCGCAAATAGACGACGACGCCGCGCCCCGCCGCTTCGATCGCGCGCATCGCTTGATCGAGCTGCGCGCGGCAGTCGCACTTCATCGAGTGGAGCACCTCGCCCGTCCAACACTCCGAGTGAACGCGCGCGAGCACCGGCTCGACGCCCGCCGCGACATCGCCGACGACAAGCGCCACGTGCTCTTCCGGGCGCGCATCATCGGCGGATTCAGCGACGCGGTAGACGATCGTCCGCACCGGGCCGTACTCGGTCGGCACCGCGGACTCGGCGTAGCGTTCGACGTCGGCGGACAAGACGCGGGGAACGTAGCTTTACCCCGCGTCGTGTCAAACCCTCTACTTTACGGAGGCTTTCGGCGCGGGCTGCGACGACGGTGCCGGAGTGCCGGACGCCGACGCGGCGGGAGCCATGCCGGGCGCAGGGACGGCGCCGATCTGGATCATCACCTCGAGTCCATTCGAGTACGTCCGCGCGCTCACGACGTGCCCGTCCTTGATCTGCCAGAAGTCGACGTAGTGGATGGTCACCGGCTTGTTCGACGCCTTGAACGGCCCGAGCGCCCCCTTGTGCGTCCCGGTCAGGACGCCTTCGGAGATCACCCAACCGTCCGCGACGAACTGCATCGAGTTGGTCTGCTTGAGATCGGGGAACGCGGCCATGTATCCGCCGATCATGTCCTTCATCCCCTTTTTGCCCTTCATCGCGGCGGGCTGGCCGAAATCGTCGTACGCCGCGTCGTCCGCGAAGAGCGCGATGATCGGATCGATCTTGTGCGCGTCGATCGTCGTGTACATCTCGTTCGCCTTCGCGAGCGTCGGCGCGTCGTCCTTCGCGACGTGCACCTCCACCGTCGCGGGGAGCGTCGCGACCGCGCGGAACGATCCCGCCGCCGCCTTCGGATCGAGCTGGCTGTTTGTCGTCATCATGTCGAAGTAGCGCCGGTCCTCTTTGATGAGACCGTCTTCGTTGAGTGTGACGACGCTGACGCCGGCGACGCCCGTCGGCCGCCCCGTCGCCTTCTTCCCCATGAACTCGCCGGTGTTGGTCCCGGTGACGACCCACTCGATGACCTGCACGTTCCCTTTTTGCCAGACGCGCGAGAACCCGACCTTGAAGTCGGGCCACGCGTTGAAGTTCTGCTGCGCCTCGGTCCCGATCGATTCGCGCCCCTTCACGTCGGGCATGCCGGGGATCTTGAGGACGCCGTCGGCGGCGTAGGCGCTCGCGAGCTTCTTCGTGTCGTGGCTGTTCCATCCGTCGAGGACGAGCTTGTTCGACGCGACGAGCATCTCGGGCATCGTGGGCTTCGGTGCGGGGGCCGCGGACGCGGAGGCCGAGGGCGCCATCGCCGCGGCGCTTCCGCTCGCGGACGCGGCGGGCGGCGCGGGCTTCTTCTCTTCGTCGCAGCCGATGGAGCCGATGGAACCGAGCGCGAGCGCGAAGACGATGGGCGTAGTGCGTGACAGTCGCATGATGAGAACCTCCCCGAGTACCGTTGGTGCCGGCGCAACGCCGACCGAATTGGTCTCCCCTCGTAGCTCAGATCGTCCCGGCTTTGAACCATTCCCCGAAGCGCTCACCGATCATCAACGTCGGCAGGTTCGTGTTCGCGGTCGGAATCGTCGGCATGATGCTCGCGTCGGCGACGAACAGCCCTGCGACGCCGCGCACCCGTCCGCGCCCGTCCACCGCCGCGCGCGCGTCCCCCTCGCGCCCCATCGGCACCGAGCCGCACGGGTGATACCCCGAGCCGCAGATGCGACGAAGCCAGCCATCGAGCCGTTCGCGCCGCGCGACGACGCTCTTCCAGGGCCAAATCGGCGTAGCGAGATCGCGCATCGGGGGCTCCTGCGCGCACTGCCACGCGAGCTCGAGCGCCTCGACCGCGCGCGCGCGATCGCGATCGTCGATCATCAGGTCCGACTCGATCCGCGGACGCTTGCGAGGATCCGCGCTCGTCAGCCACATCCGCCCAACGCCGCGCGGCTTGCCGACGCAGCACATGATGCTCATCAGCGGGAGCGCGAAGCGCGGAAGCGGCACGATCGATCCGGGTTGGAGCTGCATGTCGTTCGGGCAGTCGCTCCCCTTCGACGTGTAGCGGAGCACGGTCTGGATGAGCGGATGCGCGAAGTCGAGGACGCCGCGCTTCGGGCGAAAGAAAATCGCGGCGCCCGGATGATCGAGGAGCCGCGCGCCGACCGCGGAGATGTCGCTGACGAGATCGACGGCGAGTCGCGCGACGATGTCGCGCGGACCGATGCCGGATCGAAGGAGGATCGACGGCGTCGCGATCGCGCCGCCGCACAGCACGACGCGACGGCCCCTGAGCTCGTGCACGCGCCCGTCGGTCTCCACCTCGACGCCGACGACGCGGCGATCCTTCACGAGGACGCGACGCACCAGCGTCTTCGCGACGATCCGCAGGTTGTCGCGACGACGCACCTTCGCGTCGAGGTACCCGCGCGCCGCGCTCATCCGTTGGCCGTCGACTTTGTTCATCGCGTGCGGACCGACGCCGGTCGTCGTCGGATCGTTCGTGTCGTCGCACGCCGGAAATCCGAGCGCGCGGCAACGATCGACGAACGCCGCTTGCCACCGTACGAGCTCGCTGCGCGGATGCCGTCGGATCGGGATCGGCCCGCTCTGCGAGTGCCACTCGTTGACGACGTCGAGATCGTTTTCGAGCCGCTTGAACGCTGGGAGGCAGCGCTCCCAGCTCCAGTCGTCGAGGCCGAGCGACGCCCACTCGTCGTAGTCGTACGGCTGCCCGCGCAGCGCGATGCACGTGTTCACCGCGGACGATCCGCCGACGACCTTGCCGCGCGGAAAATCGAAGAGCATTTGCCCGGGCGTCGGACGATGCGCGAACCGCCAGTCGTGCGCGCGCATCGAGTTGCGCCGGCCGTCGCGGAGATCTTCCGGGAGCGCCGAAGGCTCCGCGTAGTCGGGTCCAGCCTCGACGAGGACGACGTCGCGTGCGGGGTTCTCGGTCGCACGCGAAGCGATGACGGCGCCGGCGGATCCCGCGCCGACGACGATCAGATCATGCTCCTCCACGCGGCGGAGGGTAGCGCAACTCGCCGTCCTAACGCGCTACGCTGCGTGCGTGCCTCTGCTCGCGTCGCCTCCCGACATTCCGCCGGAGCACGCGATCGTCGTCGACGTGTCGACCTCGTACGGCGCGCCCGGGCTCGGCGACGAGCCGATCACGACCGCGCATCTTCGCGATCGCACGGGCGCGATCCGCACGGTGTCGATCGTGGGTGGACCGAGCCGCGGTGGTGGCGTGACGCGAATCGCGGGGCTCGTGCTCCCCGTTCGCGGCGCGATCGTCCGGATCGATCTCGCCGAAGAGCCCCGCCATCGATCGCCCGTGCACGCCTGGACGCGCGGAGATCCCCAAGCGCTTTGGCCCGCGGCGGCGCTCCCGGTCGCGTTCGCCCTCGCGCTCCCGACCAGCCGCGACCTCGGAGAAACCGACGCGCTCGCCGAGCTCGACGTCGCGATCCACACCTGGCCGCTCGTCGCATGCACCGCGTGGCGCGCGCGTCTCGGCGGCACCACGACCGCGCCTGCCGGCGACGACGGCACGAACGGCATCTACTGGCACGACGACACTTGGCCGACCGAGCTCGTGGCCGGCGCGCTCGCGCAGACGATCCTCCACGTCGACGCGATGGGAAATCTCCGCGACGCCGACATCCACGTCGACGGCGCCGCCTACCGCTGGTCGGTCGACGGAAAGGGAAGCACGATCGATCTTCGCAGCATCCTGACGCACGAGATCGGCCACGCGCTCGGCCTCGGTCACTCGACGGTGCTCGGCGCGACGATGTACGCCACCCATCCGCCGGGGATCGCGTGGCGATCGATCGAGCAGGACGATCGCGATGGCGTCTGCGCGCTCTATCCCGGAGCGGGCGACGTCGGATGCGAAGCGGGCGCGGCGTGCCCGAGCGGGTTCGTCTGCGTCGCGCGCTCGTGCGAACGACGCGGCGCGCGGAGCGAGGTCTGCTCGCCGTGCGCGCGCGTCACCGCGGCGTGCGAAGGGGCTGGCGACGACGCGCGGTGCATCGACGTCGGGAGCGGCGCGACCGCAGGGCGCGTCTGCGCGCGCGCGTGCGCGGGCGACGCCGAGTGCGGTCCGCGCTTCCATTGCCGCGCGACGACGACGTCCGGCGATCTCCAATGCGTCGCCGACGATGCGTGCGCCTCCGGTCCGTGGCCGTGCGCCACCGACGGCGAATGCGCGGGAGCGCTCTGCCGCGGCGGCGCGTGCGTCGGCCCCCCCGACCCGCCGGACGCTGGCACCGACGCGCCCTCCGGCTCCGACGCATCGACCCCGCACGCCGACGTCGAGACGCGCGGCGGCTGCGCGTTCGCCCGCTCACCGACCGCGCGCGACCGCTCCCCGTTCGCCCTCTTTGCCCTCGCCTTCGCCATCCTGTTTGCGCGCGCCCGCCGCTCTTGGAATACTGCGCGCCCATGGACCTCCGCGTGCTCCTCGAAGAAGACAAAATCGACCTCCCCCGCCTCTCGAAGGTGCTCGACGAGCTAGGCCACCCGGCGCGCCTCTGGGCGACGCGATCGTGGACGCGCGCGATCCAGTCGCGTCTGTACGAAGCGGCGAAGGGCTTCAAGAAAATCACGCTCGACGATTTCGTCCCGAGCGGCACCGGCGAGCTCGTCGAGGTGATCCACCACGGCACCAACACGCTCCCGCTCCACAACGTCTTTCAGAAGCGCTTCTGCCGTCCGAAGGATCCCGAGGCGAAGGAGAAGCTCTACGGCTTCAACTACCAGTCGCTCTCGGGGTTCACCGGACCGGGCTATTTCGTGACGCACCCCGCGCCCGAAGAGGGCGAGGTCGACATCGACTACACGATGATCCCCCCGGAAAAACCGGACGCCTGGCCCGCGATCATCCCCAACGAGGCCAAGCTCGGGCGCTTCGTCTACGCGGGGATGATCGACGTGATGCGCGGCATCTCGACACACGTCAGCATCGGTCGCGCGAAGAAAAAGAAGGGGTACATGGATGCCTGGTTCGTGCTCGTGCGCGAAGATCGAGCATCGTGATAGAACCGGGGCGTGCGACAGTTTCTAAGTGACCACCGCGTGCTCGTGATGAAGCACGCGCGAAGCCACGTAAAGAGCCACAGCGAGAAGATCCCGGCGGAGGACGTCGCCCGCGAGATCGAGCTCGAGGCCAGCCAGCTCGCCCACCTGAAGAAGCTCACGGCGGAGCGCGTGACCTCGCCGGCTGCGTTCGTGCGATCGCTCGTCAAGCACGCGACCGGGCGCGCAAAGCGACGCCGCAAGCTGGTCGAGCAGATCGCCGCGGGCGACGATCTGCAAGAGCTAACGGTCGACCTCGCCGCGCTCGACGCGGATCTCCCGGAGCCGTTCGTCGAGGCGAGCGACGACGCGAAGCGCGCGAGAGAGAAGCTCGACAAGGTTCACGAGCAGCTCGGCGCGCGCGACCGCCTCGTCTTTTCGCTTCTCGTCGAAGACGACACGCTCGACGAGGACGTCGCGCGCTCGCTCGCGCTTCGCGTGCAGGAGATCGAAACAGTCACGACGCGCATCGACGTCGTCGCGAAGGCCGCGGGCATCGAGCCCCCGCCCGCCGAAGGGAGCATGCCGCCGCTTCGCACCTCCGAGCGCGAACGCGAGCTCCGCCGCCTCGCCCGCATCTCGAGCGACCGAGCGTTCTCCGGCGCGCACGTCGACGAGCCGATCCTCGCCCTCTTGCGCGACGGCGATCAGTCGACGGATCTCGACGACGCGATCACGCACGTCGCCGACTGCGCCGACTGCCGCGCGAGCCTCACCGAGGGGCACCTCGAGCGACGCAGCGTCGTCGTCGTCGCGATCGAAGCACCGCGCGCGAGCCAGAGCGATCTGCAAAAGGCAGCGGACGGCTCGCACGCGCGTCTGCTCGAGCGCGGCGAAGGGCGCTTCGTCGCCGTCGTCGACGCCTCGCACGCCGAAGAGCTGAAAGAGAAGCTCGAGAAGCCGGAGTCGTCGGTCGTGTCGCGCCTCGCGGTCGGCACGCCGTTCGAGGTCCCGGTCGAAGAGCTGCGCGCCGCCCGACAGAAAATGAAGAGCTCGTCGGACCTCATGGTCGAGAGCGGCACCGACGCCGCCGAGGTCCAAGCGTGGGCGCAGGTCGCGCGCAAGCCGAAGCAGAAGACGCCCGGCCTCTCGGCGGGATGGGTTCTCTTCGCGGTCATCGCGATCGGTGGGGCGATCGCGCTCGCGTACTTCCTCGCGACGCGGTGACCGGTTCCGCTCGCCTCACGCTCCGGCTTCTCGAGCGCGTGCGCGACGTCTCGCGCGAGGCGTGGGATCGTCTCGCTGATCCGGACGGCACGCCGTTCGTCGAGCACACGTGGCTCGACTGCCTGGAAGAGGCGGGATGCGTCGGCGCGGAGCGCGGCTGGCTCCCGCGTCACTTCGCGCTCCATCGCGGCGACGAGCTCATCGCGGTCGCGCCCGCCTACGTTCGCGGCGGGAGCGAAGGCGAGTTCGTCTTCGACTTCGCGTGGGCGGATCTCGCGAACCGGCTCGGCACGCCGTACTACCCCAAGCTCCTCTTCGCGGTTCCGTTCACCCCGGCGACGGGCGGCCGCGTCCTCGTCGCTCCCGGCGAGGATCGCGACGAGATCACCGGCCTCTTCGCGCACGCAGCGCGCCAGCTCGCCGACGCCGGCGATCTCCACGGCATCCACGTCAACTTCACCCGCGAAGACGAGCAGGCGCGCTGGGCCGCGAACGGATTCTTCCCGCGCCTCCACTTTCAATACCACTGGCACCGAAACGGAAACGCGACGTGGGACGACTACCTCGCGCGCTTCACGTCGAAGCGCAGGAACCAAATCAAACGCGAGGTCGCGCAGCCCGCGAAGGACGGCGTTCGCATCGAGACGCTCGCGCCGTCCGATCTCACGCCGCGCATCGTTCGCACGATGCACGCGCTCTACGCGAGCACCGTCGACAAGCACTATTACGGCTCGCGCTACCTCAACCCGCGCTTCTTCGATCTCGTCGCAGAGCGCTTCAGCGATCGCTTGCGATGGGTCGTCGCGCGCGACAGCTCCGGCGAGATCATCGCGGGCGCGTTCAACATCGCCAAGGGCTCCCACCTCTACGGCCGCTATTGGGGAGCGCGCGTCGACATGCCGATGCTCCACTTCAACGTTTGCTACTACCACGGCGTCCGCGAGTGCATCGAGCGCGGGCTCGACGTCTTCGAGCCAGGCGCCGGCGGCGAACACAAGCGTGCGCGAGGCTTCGTTCCTACCGCAACGTACAGCGCACACTGGCTTCGCAACGCGCGACTCCGTTCGATCATCGAGCCTCATGTCGCCCACGAGCGCGAGCGCGTGCTCTCGATCGTGCGCGGCGACGCCGACGACGACAACGACCCCTGACGAATCCGTGACAGAGAGCGCGCCGGTATGACCGAACCATGGCGGCCCCGAAGCGCACGGAATCCTAGGACTAACGCGACATGATCATCCTGATCTTCTTCCTCGCGCACTGGCAGCTCTCGGTCTTCTTCCAGAGCTTCTTTCTGCATCGCTACGGCGCGCACAAGCAGTTCACGATGAGCAAGGGTTGGGAGAAGGTCTTCCACTTCCTCGCGTGGTTCGTCGGCGGCCCGAGCTACCTCTCGCCGCGCGCGTACGCGATCCTCCACCGCATGCACCATGCGTACAGCGACACGCCGGAGGATCCGCACTCGCCGGTGCACAACCCGAACTTCTTCAAGATGATGTGGAAGACGAAGCTCCTCTACACCGGATTGAAGGACGGAACGGTCAAGCCCGAAGCACGCTTCGATGGCGACGTGCCGTACTCGCCGCTGCTCGATGGACCGCTGTCGAGCTGGCCGGTGAGCATCGCGTGGGGCGCGGCGTACACGCTCTTCTACGTCGCGTTCGCCACGCACTGGTGGATGTTCCTCTTGGTGCCCGTGCACTACTTGATGGGCCCGATCCACGGCGCGATCGTGAACTGGTGCGGCCACAAGTACGGCTACCGCAACTTCAAGAGCGACGACGCTTCGAAGAACACGCTGGTGTTCGACGTCCTCACGATGGGCGAGCTCTTCCAGAACAACCACCACAAGTTCGGCCAGAGCCCCAACTTCGCCTCGCGCTGGTTCGAGATCGATCCGGCGTATGCGGCGATCCGAGTCTTCGGCTGGCTCGGGATGATCGATCTCAGCAAGTCGCAGAAGCCGAAGTACAAAGAAGCGAAGGCGCGCGAGGCGCGCGAGGCCAAAGAAGCAGCGGAGCTCCTGGCCCTTCAGCCTTCACCCATGGACGCCGAGTAGCTCGTCAGCGAAAGTCGTCTTTCGCTTTTCGGATCGCGCCGAGGGCGACGCCGCCGTCGGCGTCCGCCGCGATGCCGAGCGTCGCGCGGATCTCCGCGGACGTGACGCGCAAGAACGGATTCACCTTGAGCTCGTCGGCGATCGTCGCGGGCACCGTCGGCTCGCCTTTGGCGCGAAGCTCGGCTGCGCGCGCCGCGGCCACGGCAATGTCGGCGTTCCCCGGCTCGACGTGCGCGGCGAAGCGCAGGTTCGACTCGGTGTACTCGTGGCCGCAGTAGACGCGCGTCGTCGACGGGAGATCGGCGAGCTTCGCGAGCGACGCGTGCATCTGCGCCGGCGTCCCCTCGAAGAGCCGCCCGCATCCACCGAGAAAGAGCGTATCGCCCGTGAACACGGCCGGCGCCTCGCCCGGCGCGCGCACGACGTACGCGATCGCGCCGAGCGTGTGCCCGGGGATGTGTAGGATCGTCACGTCGACGACGCCGAACGCGAACCGATCGCCTTCGTTGAGCTTGCGCGTCTGCCCTGGGATCCGCCCGTCGTCCGACGCGTGGCCGCACACCGTCTTCACGCCGTACGCCTTGACGATCTCCTCGTTGCCGCCGACGTGATCGTAATGGTGATGCGTGTTCCAAATCGCGGAGACCTTCGTCGCCTTGGCCGCCTCGATCGCGGCTGCGACCGGCGGCGCCTCCGACGGATCCACGATCGCGGATTCGCCCGTCTCTTCGCAGACGACGAGGTACGCGTAGTTGTCTTTCAGGCAGGGGATCGGCGTGACGCGCATGCTCCTGCCACTCTACCCGACCGACTCCATTATTTGTTCTTGTTCAAGTAGGCCTTGTTGAGGCAACCCGGTCCGCACGAATACGGCACGATGAACTTCACCGTCTTCGCGTGCGCTTTGTACGCCGTCCACAGCTCTTTGTACGGGTCGCCGGTGACGATCGGTTTCTCTTCGTTCGGATCGGCGCCGAGATCGAAGAGCTTGCACTGATTCTCGTTGTTGTAGCAGGTGAGCTTCATCTTCCCGCGAACGAGCGCGCGGCGAAAATCGTTGTCGCTCGTCATCGGGAGATCGACCCACACGTCGCGCGGCGCGGGCGCCTCACCGTAGATCTCCTTCACGAGCGACGTCCCTTCGAAGCCTTTGTCAGGCGCCACGCCGAAGAAATCGAGCACGGTCGGCGCGAGATCGATCGCGCTCCGCGGCTCGTCGATCTTCCGCGGCTGCGCGCCCGGCGCGACGACGAACATGGGTACGTGAACGAGGTTGTCCCAGATCTCGAAGCCATGGCGCGTCTGTCCGTGCTCGCCGAACGCCTCACCGTGATCGCTCGTCACGATGATGACGGTGCGGCTCGCCCACGATTTCTTGGCGATGAAATCGAGGAGCTTGCCGATGTGCTGATCGGTGTAGGTGACCTCGGCGTCGTAGCGATCGCGCTCGGTCTTGCCGTACGGGCCGATCCCGTCGTGCGCGAGGTAGAGATCGTGCGGATCGAGGAAGTGCGCCCAAAAGAAGAAGCGCTGCGACTCGAGCGCCGGATCGCCGAGGAGCTTCTCGGAGATCTCTTCGGACTGCGGCGACGTGATGTTGCGATCGGTCGTGTTGTCGAACTTGATGTTCGGGACGACCTCCCACTTGTCGAACCCCTGCTCGAAGCCGGCGTCCTTGAAGTACCCGTGCGCGTGCACGCCGAGCGTCTTCACCTTCGCGTCCTGCAGGAGCTTGGGGAAGAACGTGTTGTTCTTGTACTGCCCGAAGAAGTAGCCGCTGCGATTGAGCTCGGACGGGAGCTTGCCGCCGAGGAAACCACCGAGGCTCATCGACGTGTACGACGACACGGAGTAGCCGCGCGTGTAGCTGACTGATTTTTTCTCGAGCTCGGTCAGGCGTGGCGCGATCGGGCGCTCGTAGCCGGCCCACGGCATGTCCGCGCGCATGCTGTCGACGGAGATGACGATGACGTTGACGTCCTTCGGCGGACCGGCCGGTGCGGCCGACGCGACGGGAGCCGCGGACGACGCGGCGGGCGCGACGCTGGTCGCGCCCGAGGCTGTCGTCGTCGCCGCTCCGGACGCGACGGGAGCCGACGGCTCCTGCGACGGCGATGGATTCTTCGAGCACGCGGCGAGCGCGACGAACGCCGCGAACGGGAGCAGCGACGCCAGCCCAGCCATGGAAAAAACGATGCTTCGCATTCCCCGTCCCATGACAGCGGGACGGGGTGGAAGGCAAGTTCTTATTGAAGGAACAGACGCTGAAACGAGGTGACGTCGCCCGCTTCGGTCGAGACACTGGCTCCGTACGTGATGCCGCCGTGCGCGAACGGAAACGGCGCCTGCTCGCACGACTTGTTGTGGAGCGTGACCGTGATCGGAACACCTGGCTGCAGGTTGTAGATGACGGCCGACGGGAACTCGCCCTTCTGGACCTCGTCGACGGTGTTGCTCGGGAACTGGTTGAGCATGTACTTCACCTTCGCCGAGCCTTCCGGCGAGACGGTGATCTTCGTGCCCGCTTCGCTCGTGCAGCTGCCGGTCGGAAGGACGGCGACGCTGAGGACGCCGAGCGCCGCGTCGTAACCCTGGAGCGTGTTGTGGAGGAGCGTGCCGAGGCTCAACGGGACGAAGTTCGTCTTCCCGCGATCGTAGTCGGCGTCGAGGACGGTCGACTGCTCGACGAGCTTCACGTAGTCGGGCTTGGTCACGACCATGTCGAACGGCATCGACTTGTGGACCTTGAGCGAATAGACGCCCTTGTCGTCGCTCGTCGTCGACTGATCGCCCGCCGTGACGAGCGCGCCGCTCACCGGCTTGGTCGTATCGAAGTCGATGATGACCCCCTTCTGCACGACGAACGCGGGGTCCGTGTTCACCGGTCCGGGGTTCGTCGTGGTCGCGCTTGGCGCCGGAGCGCTTCCGCCGTCGTCGTGATGGGCACTGCACGCGGACATGGCCAACGCGGCCGACGCGAACAGCGGAACGACCGAGGCGATAGCTGCGAAACGGAAACCACGCATCGAGAACCTCCAGTAGAGGTTCGCGTCCGCCCCCCACCGGCGCGAACAGTCGTGGGGTTATGTGCGACAGGTTGCGACCTGTCAAGGCGACCATTGACAGGAAATCGGCAACGTGTCTGGTGCGTTCGCGATCCAGCCCTCGGCTAAGACTCGACGCTGATGAGGAGTTTCTCGCGGAGCGCGAAGTACTCCTCGCTCACGCTGAAGAGGACGATTTCTTTCATGCGCTCTTTCGATGGAACGCTCGAGGCGTCTTCTGTCGCGCGCATGACCTCGGTCGCGATGGAGAGATCGTGCGCGAGGATGAAGCCCGCGCGATCGGCCGTGAGATCGATCCCTGCGACCCAGCGCTTGAGATCGATCGCGCCCCCCGACTGCAGAAGCTTGGACACCAGGCTCGCGAGCTTCTCGCGCGTGACGCCTTGGAAGTCCTGCGACATCCAGTTGAGCGCCTCGGTCACCTGCCCCGCGAGATCCGGCGCGACGGGGAACTGCGGCACGCACAGCTTGATCGCCGCGAAGAGCCACGCCTTGAGGCCGGTGCCCGTCGGAACGAGGTGCCGCACGTAGTACCCCGGACGGAAGTACGTCATGTGACGACCGGCGACGAACGCGAGCGACTGGTTCGGCACGACCGACTCGAACGCGGCGCGCCCGAGGACGATCGCCGGCGTGAGCGCGTGGAGGAAGCCGAGACCGGACGGATCGTTCGGGTTCTGGAACACGGGCGGCGCGGGCATCCCGAGCACGCCTTGCACGTAATAGATCGTCTGCGACACCGGGTACGGGTGGAGCGACGTGTCGATCGCGTAACGCGGATCGTATCCGAGCGCTTCGAGCGGCTGCGTCCGCGCGCGCAGGATCGTCGGCTGAATCGTCGCGAAGATCCGCGTGACGAGCGCGTCGACCTCGGCGTGCGCGAGGCGATCGTTCCAATCGTTCTCGTCGAGCGACGCTTGCGCGGGCGCGGCGTTGTCGGCGCGGTGCCGACGGTAGAAGCGCTCTTCGTCCGGCTCGGCGAGGTTCATCACGCTGAGCGCTTGGCAGAGGCACCACGCGGAGTCGGCGCGACGCGCCTCGGTGAAGAGACGTCGCAAGAGCTTGTAGCTCTCGACGCGGTACGGGTTCCTCCGAAGTATCTGCGCCTGCGCCTTGACCGCCTTGTCGAGGTACTGCGTGACGTCGCTGGCGTAGAGCTCGGCGAGGATCTCCGCGCGCGCGCGATCCTCCGGATCGAACGCTTGTGCGGCCTCGTAGGCGTCGATCGCCATCTCGGGCTCGTTCAAGAACTTTTGGTAGAGCGCGCCGAGCTGATCGAGGATCTTGGTGATCTTCTCGCGGTCTTGCGCGGCCTTCGCCTGATCGAGCTGCAGGTTGAGGAGCTTCTCGACGCCGTCGTGATCGCCTTTCTGACGGCGAACCTCGATGGCCTCCTCGAGCGCCTTCAGCAGCGTCGGATCGAGCTCGAGCGCTTTGTCGAAGAACGCGAGCGCCTGCTCCGCCTCGCCCATCTGCCGCCACGAGACGATGGCTGCAGTGTGCATGTACTTCGCCTTCTGCTTCGGATCGTCGGCGAAATCCGCGAGACGCTGCACGACCTCGACCAGCTTCGCCCAGTCCTTCTCCTCGGAGTAGAGCTGCATCAGCTTCGTCAGCAGCTTGCGATCGTCCGGACGCTCTTCGAGCGCGGCGACGTACGTCTTGCTGGCGCGCGCGCGGTCGTTGAGCTTTTGGAACTCGACGTCGCCGATCTCGAGGAGCAAATCGAAGCGCTCGGCGCCCGACGCGACCTCGAGGCGACGGCGCTTCGTGCGAAGGACCTCTTCGAAGTCCCCCTTCTCTTCGTAGATCTTCGCGAGCGATTGGAGCGGAAACGGATTCGCCGGATCGACGTCGGCGGCGTCCTTCAGCGGCTGGATCGCTTCGTCGAGATCGCCGTTGCGGCGCGTGGACTCGCCGAGGCGGTACATCGCATCGGCGCGCTCGGCGTACGTGAGGCGCTCGCCGTGCTTTTCGAGGAGCGCGGCGTAGAGCTGACGCGCGGTCGACGGATCGCCGTGCTCGAAGACGACGCGCGCGACGCGGCCGTGCGCCTCCGGATCGTCGGGCGCGAGCTGCTGCAGGACCTCGAGCGCGCCGGAGATCTTCGGGTGCGTCACGGTCGGGTTCGACGCGCGCATCGTCGAGCTGGTCGGACCGTTGACATCGCGGATCGATGGCGACGACGTGCGCGACGCCGCGCTCTTTCCGAACGCCTCGATGAAGCGGACGAGCACGCGGACGGCGTCTTCCTTCGACAGCGCGGTCGCGCGGCCGACGAGCGTCTCGTAGTTGCGCGACGCTTCGGTGTAGCGTTGCCCTTCGAACGCGACGTCGCCGAGCACCATGAGCGCGTCGGCGTTGGTCGGATCGAGCTCGAACGCTTCCTTCGCGGTCGCCTCGGCCTTGTCGGTCTCGCGCAAGCGCTCGCGGTAGACCTTCGCGAGCTCGGCGAGGAGGCGCGACTTCGCGAGCGGTCCCTCGGCGTGCGTGAGCTCCTTCTCGATGAGAGAGACGACGCTCGACGCGTCGCCGCGGTGCGCGTACGCAGTCCGCAGCGCGGCCGCCGCAGTCGTGTCCTTCGGGTTCGCGTCGAGCGCCATCTTGTAGCGCTCGATCGCCCCGTCCTTGTCGCCACGCGCTTCGAGCAACCGCGCCGCGCGCATCCACTGCTCCGCGCGCGCTTCGCCCGACGTCGCCTTCGCAGCCAGCGCTTCGATCGCGCTCAGCGCCGCGTGCGCATCGCCCGACATCTCGCGCAGACGCGCGAGCGCTTCGAGCGCCCCTGCGTGCCCCGGCGACATCTCGAGGACCTGCTCGTACCCACGCATCGCGCGCTCCGGCGATCCGATCTGCTCGGCGAGGACGCGCGATCGCGACACGAGGAGCTCGACCCGCCGCGACTCGTCGCCTGTGACGTTCGAGTGCTTCTCGTAGAGCTTCACGAGCTCTTCCCATTTGTCGAGCGCGCGGTAGTGACGCGCGAGCGCGGTGATCGCCTGATCGTTGCTCGGATCGATCTTGAGGATCGACTCGAGCGCCTCGGCCGCGCGCCCGTGATCGAGGAACTCCTCGTCGTGGATCCCGGCGATGCGTTCGTAGAGGTTGATCTTCTGTCGAGGCGTGGCGGCGAGCGCTACCTGGCGCTCGAGGTTCTCGACGAGCTCGCGGTACTTGCCGCCGCGGTTGAAGATGCGATCGAGCCCCTTCAGCGCAATCAAGTTCGCGGGATCGATCGCGAGCACGGCTTCGTACCGGCGCGTCGCTTCGACGAGATCGTTCAGGTGATCTTCGTAGACCTCGGCGATCTTCGCGAGGACCTCGGCCTTCTCGGCGCCGCGGCGCGCTTCCGCCCGCTTCTCGAGGAGCTTCACGAGCGTCGGGTGATCGCCCATCCGCTCGGCGATCCGCGCGAGCGCATCGCCCGCGCGCGCGTGCCCAGGATCCTCGGCGAGGACCGCGGTGTAGAGCTCGCGCGCCCGCGCCGCGTCGTTGAGCTTGGTCTCGAGGAGCTCGGCCGCCTCGGTGCGCAGATCGCGCGCGCGCGGAGAGCTGGCCGCCGCGTCGGCCCGCATCATCAAGATCGACGCGAGCTCGGGCCACTGCTGCGCTCGGCGATAAATGATCGTGAGCCCTTCGTTGGCCTGATCGCTCGCCGGATCGCTCTGGAGGATCTGCTGGTACGCCATGAGCGCGAGGTCCGCGCGATTGAGCTTCGAGTCGTACCAACGCCCGGCGTGCGCGAGGAGCTCGTTCCGCTCGGTAGTCGACAACGATTCGTTCTTGGTCCCCTCGGCGATCGTCACGAGCGCTTCGTTCCAGTACGTGACCTTGTCGGCCTGCTGCTGCCCCTTCTTCGGCGACGTCGCGGCGCCGTCCGCGAGGCGTTCGATCTCGCCTGCATACTCGTCGTTCGTCGGTGTCTCGCAGAGCGCGCGCGTGAACGCGATGAGCCCCTGCTCCGGATCCTCGAGCTCGTGCGCGCAAAGGCGCCCGATCTCCGCGAAGACGCGCGCGCGCTCTTCGCCCGGCGCCGCCGCCTCGCTGCGCGACACGAGCATCTCGACGATCTCGTCGTACTTGCCGAGTTGCTTTCGGATCTCTTCGAGCGCGATCTGCGCGATGTCGTCCTCGGGATCGAGCGCGACGATCTCGAGATAGACCTTCTCGGCGCGCGCCTTGTCCTTCACCGCGGTGTCGAAGATGCGTGCGGCGCGGTAGAGGAGCGCCTTCTTCGTCTCTTTCTCGTCGGGGTCCGTCCCTTCGAGCCCGTCGGCGGCGATGTCGAACGCCTCCGCGACCTTGAGCGGATCCGCACCGTCGTCGACCGCCTTCTCGAGACCGAGCGCTGCCTCCGAGTCGTCGGGGGCCGCGATGAGAAGATCGACCAAGTTGGTGAGGCGCTCCTCCGGAAACGCCGCCGACGCCGCGCGGATCGCGGTCGACGCGCGACCGAGGATCTCGATCGCCTCGAGCAACGCAGCCGCGTCCTTCGGGCGCTGCCCGGGATCCTTCGCGAGGAGCGAGAGCACGAACGTGTCGATCTCTTTCGCGATCCAACCGCGCGGCGCCTTGACGCTCGGCGGCTCGGGATCCTTCGTCAGGTGCGCGAACGCCGCGTCGGTCGCGCTCTCGGCGGCGAACACCGGCTTGCCCGACAGCAGCTCGTACATCATCGCGCCGAACGCGTAGACGTCGCTGCGCGCGTCACTCGTCTTGCCGCGCACTTGCTCGGGCGCGATCGTCTTCGGCGATCCGAAGACCGCGAGGACACCGGTGTGACCGTTGGCGACCGTCGGCCGATTTCGCAGGCGATCGGTGCCGAAGTCGATGAGATGAATCTTGGGATCGCCGCCGCCGCCGGGACGCCCGACGAGGACGTTCTCGAGCTTGAGATCGCCGTGGACGAGCGACGCCTTGTGGAGCGCCGCGAGCGGCTCGAGGATGCCGCGCAGGATCGGCTTGAGCTCGTTGACGTGCGACGGACCGGTGCGTGCGAATCGCGCGGAGAGCGGCTGCGCGTCGACGTTGTCGTACGCGACGTAGAAGTGACCGCCTTCGAGCTCGCCCGCCTCGATGCCTTGCGGCAAGCCTTCGTGCGTCGCAGTCGCGATGAGGCGGTTCGCGGTCAAGAAGCGTTGCACCGCGCGGCGATCGCGGCATGCGTCGCGGCGGAGCAATTTGACGACGCGCTCGCTCTCGCGCCCGTCGACCGCCCGCACCTTGGTCAAGTAGACGAAGCTGAGCTCGCTCTCACCGAGCTTGCGAAGCACCGTGAACGGTCCGAGCACGCTGCCGACCGCGAGCTCTTCTTTGCCGAGCAGCGACGCGATGTCGCGCACGCGCGGGTCGACGCTCGCATGGGCGCGCGACACCAAGATGACGTCGACGAGCGCCTCGAGACGATCGCCATCGCAGCACCTCTCGGTGAGCGCGCGCGCAAAGCTCGCCTTCGCGCTGGCTCCACCGACATCTTCCGGGCTGAGCCCGAGAAGGTTCGAGCTCATCTGGGTCATCTCTTCGAGAGAGAAGAGTCGTTCGAGCTCTCCACGGAGAATTTCGATCGTGGCGTTCATTTGAACTTCCTCTTGGCGCAATCGGCGCCCCGACGTTTCCGTACGGCGTCAGTCGCTTCAATCTTTCCTTGGCGCGAAAAAGAAGCCGCTTTTGCGCCGCGGGGCGGCGATACTACCGGAACATTCCGGCCCTTAGCTACGGGAGATGCGCTACGGGAGAGCGATGGGGAGCGAAGCGAGCTGTCGGTTGCAGGTCGGAGACCGGACGTCCGAGGGGAAGGCCCTCCTCGAGGCGGACGAACTGATATTTCGCGGTGATTTTCGACTGCGCATCGCGTTGAAGTCGATCAAACGCGTCGAAGTCGAAGGCGGCACGCTCGTCATCGCCACCGGTGACGGGACGTTGGCGAGGTTCGAGATCGGGAAAATCGCAGCGCGGTGGGCGGAAAAAATCCAATCGCCTCCGTCGCTCCTCGACAAGCTCGGCATCAACGCCGAATCCGACGTCGCGCTCGTCGGCAGCTTCGAGGACGCGTTCGTCTCGCAGGTCGCAGCGCGCGCACGCAGCGCCGACGCACGCCGACCGACGATCGCCTTCCTCGCCGCGTCGTCACGCGGGCAGCTCGCGCGAATCGCGACGCAACGTCGCCGCCTCCGCGACGACGCCGCCCTTTGGATCGTCTACCCGAAAGGCCACGCCGAGATCCGCGAAGCCGACGTGATCGCCGCCGGTCGCGCCGCGGGCTTGAAGGACGTCAAGGTCGCCCGCTTCTCCGAGACGCACACCGCCCTAAAGTTCGTCATCCCCGTCGTCGAACGCGCAGAGAAGAAGCCGAAGACGAAGAAATAGATTCTCGTACGAGGGGCCGAGGAGTGCCGCGCTCCTCAGTGGTGCGAGTGGTCGCGGTCGATGCCCGGGTGCGTCGCTTCGCCGGGCTCGTGCCGCGGATTCTCCGTGGCGTGCGTACCGTCGCGTCCCTCGAACGCCATGAGCAATTCCTTGCCGTAGATGAATTGATCGCGCGAATCGTACGGCACCGCGTGCTTGCCGGTGTCCATGCGGATCGCGTCGCACGGGCATGCCTCGACGCAGTAGCCGCAGAAGATGCAGCGGAGCTCGTCGATGACGAACTTCACCGGGAAGCGCTCATAGCCGCGGCGCTTGTCGCCCTCCGGGTACTCGCCTGCCTCGATGAAGATGCACTGCGCGGGGCACGCCGTGGAGCAACACAAGCACGCGACGCATCGCGGGCTGTTGTCCTCGCGGAGCGTGAGGCGGTGAATGCCGCGGAAGCGCTCGGGGTACGGGCGCTTCTGCTCCGGGTACGAGATCGTGCTGATCCCCTCGTCGAGGCGCTCCATCACGGGATCCGGACGCTGCCCTTTGAGCATGTCCTTCGTGTTCGTGAAAAAGTGCTTCATCGACACGCCGACGCCCGCGAGGATCTCGGGCAGGTACGACTTTTCGCGGAAGTCGTGCGCCACGCGCGGAACCGGCGCGACCTTCGCTTGCGACTGCTTCTTCGGGAACGTGGTGTTCATGATCGCGATCGCGCTCCTCATGCCTGCATGGGGGACGAGGTCGTCCCGCCGGCTGAATTCGCCTGATCCGCCGAGCTGCCGACGACGAAGCGATCCTTGGGGCGACGTCCGAACATCCCGACGACGACGCGCCCGACGTAATAGATGACGACGACCGCGACGAACGCCTGCGTGATGTGCCCCGCGAGGCGGAGCGCATCGCTCGCCGCCGGTCCGGCCTTGTCGATCGCGAGCGTCACCGTGCCGGTGACGAGGATGTTCGCGAGCGACGCGGGGAGAAGGATCTTCCATCCGAGGCGCATCAGCTGGTCGTAGCGGAAGCGCGGAAGGCTCCAGCGAACGAACGCCTGCAACCAGCACATGAGGATCACTTTGCCGAAGAAGACGAGCGCGCCGAGGATCGTCATCCAGATGTGCGGGAGCGCCAAGTGCGCGAAGCGCATCGCGCCGAGCTCGAGGGTGATCCCGTCGCGGTGGATGAACGGCACCTGCCAGCCGCCGAGGAAGATGGTGACGAGGAGCATCGAGCTCGTCACGACCTCCATGTACTCGGCGAGATAGAACATGCCGAACTTCATCCCCGAGTACTCGGTGAAGTAGCCCGAGACGAGCTCGCTCTCGGCCTCCGGACAATCGAACGGGATGCGCTTGGTCTCGGCTACGGACGACGCGAAGAAGAGGAAGAACGCGAGCGGCTGGACGAAGATGCCCCAAGCGTTTTCGCCCTGCCAACGAACCATGTCGTCGAGGCGCACGCTGCCGTAGACCATCATCGCGCCGATGAGCGACATGCCGAGCGTGACTTCGTAGCTGACCATCTGGCTCGCGGCGCGGAGCGCGCCCATGAGCGAGAACTTGTTGTCGCTCGACCATCCGGCGATCGCGGCGCCGATGATCCCCTGCCCTGCGATCGCGAAGACGTAGAGGATGCCGACGTTGAGCGCCGCGACCGACATCTCGATCGGGAAGACGCCGTTCTTCGGATCCGCGACGCACGAGCCGAAGCGCTGCACGGCCGGGAAGATCGTCATCGGGCCGCCGTCGCGGGTGACGGTTCGCCACAAGCTGTTCGGGCAAACCGTGTCGGCGAACGGGATCGTCGCGACGAGCGCGAGGACCGACGCGACCGCGAGGATCGGCGCGATGCCGAAGAGGAGCTTGTCGGCCTTCGGCGGCAGGAAGTCTTCTTTGGTGAAGAACTTGATGCCGTCGGCGGCGGGGTGAAGCAGGCCCGCGAGGCGGATCTCTTGTCCGAAGAGCTTGAACACCGCGCGGTTCGGACCGACGCGGTCCTGCATCATCGCGCTGCCGCGGCGGTCGTACCAGGTGAGGATCGCCGCGAGATTCACGACCACCGCGAGCATCACGAGGATCTTGATGAGCGTCCAGACGACTTGCATGCCGGTCATGATCAGATCCCCCCAACCGTGGGCGAGACGGCGTGGCTGGCGTGATCCGCAGCGCCATCGACCGCGTCGAGCGCCATCTCTTGCCGGATCTGCTTCAGCTTGGTCCAAGTGACTTCGAGGCCAAGTGCCCGCGCGAGCGCCGCGACGTGCTGCCACGCCGGGAGCGACGAACCCTGCGGCTCGAGCGCCTTGTCGGAGAGCTGACGCATCCCCTTCGCGTTGACGTACGTGCCGCTGTGCTCGGCCCACGACGTCGCCGGCAAGAGCACGTTCGCCCCCTTCGTGAGCGCGCCTTCGTGCGCGGAGATCGACACGAGCTGCGCCGACTGCATCACCTGCGCGTCGGTCTCCGGCTCGCCCGGCGTCGATCCACCGAGCGCGATGACGTGACTGACGCGCGCCGCGCGCACGTCGTCGAGCAGCGCCGAGAACGGCTTCGCGTCCGGCGCGAGCATCTTCACGCCCGCGGTGTTCGAGTTCTTGTCGCGGTGAATGAGGATGTCGTCATGGTACCCGTCGGGGAGCCCCGACCAGTAGATCTGCTTCGTCCCGAGGAGCGTCGCGAGCTGACGCATCGCCCAGTTGTCCTCGAGCGAGTAGCGCGCGTGCAGCACGATCGCGATCGAATCCTTGGGCACGCTCGCGAGGAGCTTCTTCGCTTCGTCGATCGCTTGCGCCACCGTCGTCGCTTTGCGCGATGCGACACCGACGCGCGCCTCGACGATGCGGACGTCGTGCGCCGCCTTGTACGTGAGCATCCCCTCGTCGCACATCCAGAATTTGTTGACCTGCATGTTGTCGCGCGGGCGATAGCGATACGCCTTGTTGTACCGAGGATCGAAGTCGAGGTGCGCGTTGCATCCCGTCGCGCATCCCTGGCAAATGCTGTTCGCCGTGCGCAAAAACCAGACGCGCGCCTTGAAGCGAAAATCCTTCGTCGTGAGCGCGCCGACCGGGCACACGTGCTCGGTCATGAACGTGTAGTGCCCCTCGAGCTGACGCCCGGGCGCGACGATGATCTCGTTCAGGTTGCCGCGCTCTCGCATGTCGAGGACGGGATCCTTCGCGACCTCTTCCATGAAGCGGATGCAGCGCGTGCACATGACGCAGCGCTCGGCGTCGTAGACGATGGTCGGACCGAAGACGACCGCCTTCGGCTTGTGCACCGGCTCGTCGCGCATGCGCTTTTGGTACTGGCCGTGCTCGAGCCAATAATCTTGCAGTTTGCACTCACCGGACTGATCGCAGATCGGGCAGTCGACGGGGTGATTGAGGAGAAGGAACTCTTGCACGCCCTTGCGCGCTTCCTTCACGTGGTTGCTCGTGTCGCCGCGGACGTCCATCCCCTCGGCCGCGCCGATGTAGCAAGCGGGCTGGAGCTTCGGCTTCTGCACCGGCTTGTAGTCTTTGATCGACTCGTCCCACTCGAGGATGTCGAGCGCCAGGCCTCGAGTGCCGGGCTTCGGCATGATCTCGATGAGGCACATGCGGCAGTTCGCCGGCGACGACAGCCCGGGGTGCCAGCAGTAGTGCGGGATCTCGACCCCGGCGCGCCAGGCCGCGTGGATGATCGTCTCGCCCGGCTCGAACGGGATCGTCTTTCCGTCGTACGTGAAGGTCGGCATCACTCTCTCTCGAAAACTGTCAGTGATCGCACTCGCCGCCGATCATGTTCAGCGAGCCGAACGTCGGGACGATGTCGCTCAGCATGCGGCCGGTGATGAGCTTGGAAAGACCGCCGGTGATTTGGAAACACGGAGGACGAATGCGGACGCGGTACGGCGTGCCGGTGCCGTCGGAGACGAGGTAGTAGCCGAGCTCGCCGTTGCCGCCTTCGGTGTACGAGTAGACCTCGCCGGCGGGGATCTTCGCCCCCTCCATGATCAGCTTGAAGTGCTGGATGGTCGCTTCGATCGTCGTGTAGACGTCGTGCTTCTCCGGCAGCATCACGCGCGGATCGTCGCAGTTGACCGGTCCGTCGTCGGGCATCATGTCGCAGATCTGCGCGAGGATGCGCTGCGACTGGCGGATCTCGGCGAGGCGCACGAGGAAGCGATCGAGCGTGTCGCCGCGCGTGCCGACCGGCACATCGAACTCGACCTCGTCGTACTTGAGGTACGGATGCGAACGACGAACGTCGTACGCGACGCCGCTCGCACGAAGACACGGCCCCGTCCATCCGAGCGCGACGGCATCCTTGCCGCTGATCGTCCCGACGTTCTCGAGGCGGTCCAAGAAGATGCGGTTCTTCAAAAGCATCTTCTCGCCCTCTTCGACGAGGTCGATGATCTTCGGAATCGTTCCGCGGATCAGATCCTTGAACGCGGCGGTCGGCGGCTTGGCCATTCCGCCGATGCGTCCGAACGAGTGCGTGAGACGCGCGCCGGTCTCCTCTTCGAGGATGTCCCAGACCATCTCGCGCGCCTTGATGAACCAGAGGAACGGCGTGAACGCGCCGAGCTCCATCGCCATCGCGCCGTCGCAGGTGAGGTGATCGCTGATGCGCGCGAGCTCGCCGAGCGCCATGCGGTACCACTGGCAACGATCCGGAACGACGAGCCCGCACATCTTCTCGACCGCGAGCGCGTAGCCGACGTTGTTGAGCATCGGCGACACGTAGTTGAGGCGATCGACGTACGGGAAGACCTGCGCCCACGTCCCGCGCTCGCACATCTTCTCGAAGCCGCGGTGCAAGTATCCGATCTGAACGTCGGCCTTCACGATCGTCTCGCCGGACAGCTCGAGGACGATGCGGACGGTGCCGTGCATCGCGGGATGCGACGGCCCGAGGTTCAAGTGCATCGAGTCGGCAGGAAGAACGAGCTCGCCCTCTTCGAGCTCCTGATCGAGCGGCTCCATCTCAGTTCTCCTCGCCGTTGCCGGGCGTCGCGGTCGGCCAGTGCTTGCGTCCGAACGCGAGCCCTTCGTCGTGGCCGAACGGCGGCAGCTTGGCCAACGGGCGCCCCGCTTCTTCTTCGGTGCGGTACTCGACGAGCGGCTGCGTCTTCTGGCAGGGGTAATCCTTGCGGAGCGGATGCCCTTCGAACTCCGGGTACATCAGGATGCGTCGCAGATCCGGGTGGCCCTTGAAGGTCACGCCGTTCATGTCGAACACCTCGCGCTCGAGCCAGTCCATGCCCGGCCAGATCGACGTGACCGACTCGACCTCGCAGCCGTCGAGATCCTCGTCGCCGACGCGGGTCTTCACGCGGATGCGATGCTTTCGCGTCGTCGAGTAGAGGTGCATGACGACTTCCATGCGTGGCGTTCGACCGGGATAATCGACGGCGCACAGATCGGTCGGCATGTCGAAGTCGAGCTGCGGATCGGAGCGGAGATACTGCGCGATCTCTTTCCAGCTTTCGGGCTTCACGACGGCGGTGTCGTCGCCGTGGTTGCTGTGCGTCTCGAGGATCGCGCCTTCGTACGCGAGCTTGAGCTTTTCGAGAACGAGCTTGCTCATGTCTCTTCGTCCCGCTTTGCCTTTGCCGTTTTCCCGGCCTTACCGGTGCGGATCTGTGTGAGGCCTTCGGCGATCTGCGCGGGATCTTCACGCGGCTTCACGATCGCCGGACGGCGATCGCCGCTCTGGATCTTGTCCTGCAAAAGCAGAAGGCCATCCATGACCGCTTCGGGCCTGGGCGGGCAGCCCGGGATGTAGACGTCGCACGGGATGACTTTGTCGAGCCCCGGAACCGTCGTGTAGTTGTCGTAGAAGCCGCCGCAGCTCGCGCACGTGCCGAACGCGAGGACCCACTTCGGCTCCATCATCTGCTCGTAGATGCGCTTGAGCACCGGAGCCTGACGCTGGCTGATCGTGCCGACGACCCAGAGCAAGTCGGCCTGTCGCGGCGAGAAGCGCGGGGCTTCGGCCCCGAACCGCGCGAGGTCGAAGCGCGGGCTCGAGAGCGCCATGAACTCCATCCCGCAGCACGCCGTCACGAACGGGTACGCGAAGAGTGAATACTTGCGCGCCCACCCGAGAAGCGCGTCGACGCGCGTCGTGGCGAACCCGTGCTCGTTGCCGTCGATCGCGAGGGTGCGCGTCGAGGCCGGCGAATCGTTCAGCTCTCCCATTCGAGAGCTCCTTTTCTCCAAACGTAAACGAGCGCGACGACGACGACGGCGAGGAAGCCGAGCATCTCTGCGAGCCCGAGCCAACCGAGGGATCGGAACTGGACCGCCCACGGGTAAACGAACACGGCCTCGATGTCGAAAACGACGAAGAGGATCGCGGTCAGGTAGAACTTGACCGACATCTTGATGTGGTTGCCGCCGGAGCTCTCCGAGCCGCACTCGAACGGCATCATCTTCTCGGAGGTCTGCTTCAGCTTGCCGCCGAGGTAGGTCGCGCCGAGCCAGAACAGACTGGCCAGCAGCGCGGCCGCCGTCATCATCATGAACATCGGGCCGTAGGTTGCGATCAAACTCATGGCGTGAGGTGAGCCCTTCGCGGCGGTTCAACCTGCCGGAACCGCTTGTTTTCAGGGGTTTTGCGCGCCCCTACACTTAGTCGCCGACGTCTTTGAAGTCAACGGGGGGATCGGGATAGAGTCGCGCATGCGAACGATCCAGAAAGGCCTTTTCCTCGCGATTTCTCTGTCCGTTGCGTTCGGCGCTCTCGCCGGGTGCGGCAAGAAGGGCGCGGGCGGCGACGGCGGCGTGGACGGCGGCGTGGGAATGAACGCGGCGGGCGACGATCCGGCGGTGGTCGCGATCTTCAAAGCGGCGATCGCGTGCAAGGTCGACGAGTCGGGCTACTTCGACTCGGACTGCCCCGCGATGAAAGAGTTCGAGGAGAGCAAGCTCCTCGACGGCAAGGCCGATCCGACGCTCCTCAACTTGATGAAGGATCCGGACGACAAGGTGCGCCGCCTCGCGTTCAAGAAGCTCGCGTGGCGCGGCGACGAGAAGACCTTCAAGGACAAGGTTGCCGCCGGTCGCATCCTCGACGCCGCCGAGGCCGAGAAGACGGAAGCGAACCTCGAGCTCGCCGGCGAGGTCGTCGGGCACATCGACGTCAAGGAGACGGCGACGTTCGATCGCGTGAAGAAGCTGTTCGCGGGCGCGGGCATCAAGATGAAGAAGCAGCTCGATCGGACGCTCATGGCGATGGGCTACAACACGAAGAACGACGAAGTGTGGGCGTGGCACAAAGGGCTGCTCGCCGACGCGGATGCGCAGGTGCGGCAGAACGCGATGGGGGCGTACTGGGGGACGCCGGGCAACTTGCGGCGCGCCGAGGTGTGCGTGATCTACAAAGAGAACTTCGGTCACGCGGACCCGCTCGTCTCGGCAAAGGCGGCGGCGTACTCGAGCGGCGGATCCGAGTGCATCGCCGATCTCGAAGCGGCGATCAACGAGGTCTCGAAGCGCGGAAAGGCCAACGGCATTCCTTCGGAGGCGACCGACTACAACAGCGTCCTCGGGGATCCGTGGAAAAACTCGAAGATCACGCCGGCGCACAAGAAGCACAAGCTCGCAGTGTCGAAGGAGCTCGCGCTGAACACCAAGCTCCCGGACAACATTCGACGCGGCGCGGTCGAGTCCGCGTATGGGAACGATCCGGTCGCGGGCAAGGCGCTCGCCGCGTCGCTCGTGAAGGACAAAGCGATCGGCAGCTACGCGAAGAGCGTCGTCGACAAGAAGTAGTCGAGCGCGCTCGCGTTACGATTTGCCGGCGGCGGCGACCATCTTGGCCTTCCAACCGGTGAGCGGCACGCCGAGCGCCGCTTCGCACGCGCGGATCTCGTCGGTGACGTCGCGCTCGATGACGCCGGCTTCGAGCGCATCGCGAAGGCATGCGTACGCGGCGACGAACTTCTTGCGTTGCACGTACGCGCGCGCGAGCGGCGGCATCACCTCGGCCGCCGAGCCGCCAAACGCGAGCGCGCGACGGAGCGGGCCGATCGCTTCGCCCGGTCGCTCGTTCTGCAAGAGCGCCTCGCCGAGACGACGGAAGAGATCCGCGGCCGCCATCCCCTCTTGCGCGTATTGAATGCCGATTCGGAACACCTCTTCGGCCTGCTCGACCTCGCCGAGGTGAACGCACGCCGAGCCGAGGAGGCCGAGCCCCTTCGCGATGAGCGCGCGCGCGTCGGGCGTGAGCATCTGGCCTTCGGGCGTGCGGAGGAAGATCGCGAGCGGCGCGGGCCACGTGCCGAGGAGCGAGACGACGCGCGGCCAATCGAGCTTGAGCGCGGCGGCTTCGGCTTCGGTGACCTTCGAGAGATCGATCGCGCTGCGCGAGCCGGCGGCGACGCGATCGAGCTCTTCGCGGACGAGCGCGCGGACGCGGAAGCGGAACGAATCGAGATCGTGATGCTCTTCGACGCCGTCGTGCGACACGACGATGTGCGGTCCGTCGTCGTCGAGGACGAGGCGCTTGAGCGAGTAGCCGTAGAGCGGCGCGAGCAAGAGGTAGCGGACGCCGATGAAGAACTGGATGACCTCGATTTCGGTCTCGCGGACGGGCGTCGACGCGGGCTTGTCGTCCTCGACGAGGAGCGCGCCGACGAGGCGACGGCGAAAATCGGCGAGCGTGAGGCGCTGCGGCTCGAGATCGCTCTCGGCGTCGCCGACACCGACGACGAAGTCGACGAGCGAGAGATCCGGGTTTCGGCGATCGACGGTGAGCGCCGTGATGCGCGCGCCGACGATGATCGAGAACGCGAAGAAGCGTTCGCCGACGATCTCGCAGAGCGCCTGAAAGCTGCCGATCCCTTCGCCGATGCGCTCGAACCATCCGTCGGTGCGGACGGCGTCGAGAGAGAACTCTTTGGCTTTTTCGGGCGAGGGCAAACCGCGGCTCTGTGGAGTGAGAAAGGTCGTGGGGGACGCGAGAGGGCGAGCGTAACGCAGGTCGGCGTTTTCGCGCGCGATTATCCGCGGCGCCAGTGACGACACACGGACTTGATGCCGCACCCGTCGCAGCGCTTGGGATCGCGGCGCGACGGGCAACCTTGGAGCATGCCGAGGTGACAGAGCGAGAAATCGTATTTCACCGGATCGGCCGCGTCGAAGCGCGCGAGCGCCGCCGTGATTTCTTCGGCGGTGCGCCACGAGAGATCGCGTCGCTTCGTGAAGCCGAGATTTCGCGACAGCTTGTGGATGTGGACGTCGACCGGGCAAAGCAGGATCGACGGATCGACGCCGCGCCAGAGGCCGAGATCGACGCCGTCGGCGGGGCGAATCATCCAACGGAGGAACAGGAAGAGCCGCTTCGATGCGCTCGGGCCGGGGCTCGGAAGCAAATGCGCGGGGCCGCGGCGGCGCGGATCGGGGCGGAGGTTTCCTGCGGCGCGGATCGCTTCGCACCACGCGGCGAGCGCGGGACGCAGCGTCGTGTGACGCGCGAGCTCGGCGGTGAAGCGCGCGCCGAGCGAACCGCTCTCGCGCTGGACCGCGCGGGCGCCAACGACGAGACGCGCGATGTCGTCACCAACGAAGACGCGGTGAACCCATCCGCGCATACGTCGCTTGGTGTCGGCGACGTCGTCGGCGGTGAGCGCGGGGTGCGGGCCGAGGCGCGCGAGCGCGTCGTCGAGCTTGGCGCGGATGGTCGCGACCTTGCCGAACGCGATGCACGCGGCGACGAGCGCGACGATCTCCTGATCGTTCGGATCGGTGAAGCGATGCACCATGCCGACGGGATCCGCGGCGCGGCGCGCGTCGACGTCGCAGCTCGCGCGGACGCGATCGAGCGCGACGTGGATCGGATCGATCATCGCGTCGGAGGGCGCGGGAGCGGCGGAGGCGGGGATCCGGCCGGCCGCGGGGGCGGAGCTGCCGGCGAGCGCGCTTCGGCCGCCGCGCGCTGCGCCCGCGCACGATCGCGACGCACGCGCGCCATCGCCAGCCAGCGATCGCGCGGGTCGGCCGGGTCGATGAATTTCGTCCACTGATCTTCGACCTTCTTCCAAAGCTTCGCTGCCTCGGCGGGCTGCTTCTCGTCAGTCGCGCGCGCGGTCGCGCCGATCGCGAGGTACCAGTGACGCTCGTACGCCGGAACGAAGAACACGTTCGGATCGTGCGCGATGACGCGATCGTCGGGATCCATCATGACCGCGCGCCGCGCTTGCATCACGGCATCGCGCGACTGCCCATCGCGATCGAGCGCGACCGCGAGCCCCCAGATGCCGAGGATGAGCGTGTGCGTCTGCGACACGCCGTTCGGGAGCTGCTCGGTGAGAAGGATGGTGTCTTTGTATCCGGCGATCGCTTCTCTAAGATTTCCGAGGCGCATCTCGGCCTCGGCGAGGTTGAGCATCGCCGTCGCGCGGAGGCGATCGTCGGTGACGCGGCCGAGGTACTTCTCGTAGACCTCGCGCTCCTCCTGCGATCGATCGAGCTTGGCGTACGAGTACGCGAGGTATGCGAGCGCATCGGCGGCCGACGGATCGTTCGGCGCCATCGCGAGCGCCGGGACGTAGACCGCGATCGCCTTCTCGTAGCGATCGAGGAGGTAGTAAATCTCGCCGAGGTCGAAGCGCAAGAGCACGTCGGGGCTCGTCGCTGCGCCAGCGTCTTCGAGAAGCGCGCGCGCGCGCTCGAGCGTCGCGTCGCGCATCGTCTCGGTGTCGAGCTGACCGCGCAGAAAAATGAGCTGCCGCACTTTGACGTGGAGCTCCCAGCGGCCGCGTGCGCCGCGCGTGCGGGCGATGTCCCAACGCGACGGCGGCGTCTCGGCGCGCACGGTGTCGCTCGTGAGAGACGTCGCCGCCATGAGCGCGACGAGCGAGAGGAGCGAGACGAAACGACCGGCGCGCTTCACGGCCGCTTCTTCCCTTTCTTGCCGGCGAGCGCCGCGACGTGCGCGCGCGCGTGCTCGAGCCACGGTCCCTTCGCGTTCACCTCGAGGTAGTGCGTCCACTCGGCGTGCGCCGCCGCGGGATCGCTCGCTTCGAGCGCGAGCGCACCGAGCGCCGGGATCTCGAGCGCCCCGGCGGGACCGAGCATCTCCTTGGCGCGCGCGCCGCCGAGCGTCGGCCGCGCATCGCCGCGGATGCGTTCGGCGAGGAGCGCGCGCGCCTCGTCGCGATCCCCCGCCCGATCCAACGCGAGCGCGAGCGCGAGCACCGCCACTGTCTGCGCGACGTCCTGTGAATCGCGCGCCGCCTGCCGCAAAATCGGAACCGCCTCGTCGAGACCCGCCGCTCCACGCGCCATCGCGAGCACGCCCGCTTCGATCGACGCGGCCGATCGATCCGCGAGCGTGAGCAGCGAAGCGCGCGGCAAGAGCGCGCGGTACGCATCCGCCGCCTCGAGCGTGCGACCGGTTCGCGCGAGCACACGCGCCCACGCGAAGAGCGCGTGCGGATCGTCGAGCGCGCGATCGTCGCGAGCACGCGCATCGGCGAGCGCTTTCTGCGCGTCGGTGTGCTGACCGAGCTGCGCGAACGCGCGCCCCTTCAACACGAGCGGCGCCGCCTTGTTCGGTAACAGCTTGTCCGCCTCGTCGGCGATCGCCACCACCTCGCGCGCCATCGCCGTGCTCCCCGCGAGCTTGGACGCGCCGCTCGCGAGCAGATCGCAATACTTCCGAAGCTCCGGCGCCTTTGCGCGCTCCCACACGTTCGATGCGCGCCCCGTGTCGAGCGGCGCACACTCCGGCGGCCGCGCGCTCGACCACGCGCCCCCGGCGCCCCCAGCAACGGACGAACCTGCCTGCGCGAGCACGAGGAGCAGCGACGCGATCGGAATCACGCCCGTAGTGTAGCGCCGCTCCCTCCGTCCGCTCAGTTCTTATAGAGGAGTTGCAACGGAGCGAGGCACATCTCGTCGAGCGTCGACTCGCCGAGCTTCACGTCGATCGGCGCGTTCATGTGACGGTCCATGAGCGACTGCGCGAGCTTCGGGTTGTTCATCGTGTTGTCGTACGTGCACTTGATGTCGAGCACGTCGCCCGTGCTCAGGATCGGCAAGCTCGGAATGTCGACGTCGTACGCATAGCCGCGCTGCCAGGAAAAATCCCAGTGCGGCACGCTCAAGAGGCACTCGTCGGTCGACGACGCCGCGTGCTTCAGCTTCACCGTCTCGGACACGCCGACGTAGTGCATGTGCGCGCCGACGCCGTAGACGTAGATCGGCACCGCGACGTTCGGCAGCTTCGTCGTCATCTCCTCGGTGTGACCGCTCACGTTCGCCGGAATCGCGAAGACCGGCGTGCCGCCCGGATCGTCCGGCCCCGGGAGCAGACTCGGCGCGCCGCGCGCGTTGCCGGGCAACAGCGAGATCACGTTGTACTGCGGCTTCGTGTCGGTGAAGCGAAGCTGCACCGTCGTCTGATCCGCCGTCTGCGGTCCGTCGACATGCGGGTGATAGTGAATCTGCAAGACGAGGAGCGTCCCCGCCGTGACCGGCGCGCCGATCGTTGCCGGAAAATCCGAAGGCACGCCGCCCGGTGTCCACGCCGCGAGCAGACCTGTCTTCGTGATCCCCGCGCCGCCTTGGCAGTCGTAGCTCTGCGTCGTCGCGTCGGTGACCTTGCTGCGGCTCTCGCCCGCGACGTCCGTGAAGAGGAGCGCGTGGTGAACGATCTGCGGATTGCCCGCGATGAAGAACGATCCGTTCATGTAGCTCGTCGCCGACGTGATCTTCGGATCGAGGACGAAGCAGCGGAACTCGTCGTTGGTCGCCGACGTCATCGTGTACGGCGCGGCGAGCTTGAGTGTGTGCGTCACGCCCGCCAGCCCCTGCGCCTTCGGCGGCAGCGGCGCGGGCGCGTCCTTCGGATCGCCTTCGAGGCGGCCCCCTTCGTTCCACGCCTTGAGCGTCGCGAGATCGGCGTCGCTCAAGCGAAGATCGTCTTTCCACTTGCGCGTCGGCGAACAGTCGGCCGTCTCTTGCGCGCCCCACGGCGGCATCGTGCGCGACTGTGTCTGCGACACGATGACGGGCGCGTACCCTTTCGCGTCCTCGTACGTGAGCAGCGCCATCGGCGCGATCCCACCGGCGACGTGGCACCCCTGGCAATTTTTCTGGAGGATCGGCTCGACGTCTTTGTGAAACGTCAGTCCACTGGTCGTCGTCCCGCCGTCGGGCTCCGCGGTCACAGGTCCGTCGGTCGACGATCCGGAGCCGCTGTAGCAACGCACGAGCGCCACCATCGAGAACGCCGCCAGCGCCGCCGTGATCAACCGCTTCGTCATGCGACCTCGCAGTGCAAGACGGATTCCGTCTCGGACGACTCATTCTAGCGCGGAAAACAAGGCGTGCGGGTGAACGGCGCGCCGTTCACGTCACAACCGGGCGTTCACTGCGTGGATGTAGGACGAAACGGATCGCTGAGGACGATCGTGTCGGCGCGACGGAAGCCGACGCTGACGAGGACGATCGGCGTCGCAATTTCCTTCTCGATGAACGCGACGTACTTCTGCGCGTTGACCGGGAGATCCGCGAGCGTGCGCGCGCCTGCGAGGTCTTCCTTCCAGCCGGGGAACGTCTGGTAGATCGGCGTCGCGCTCGCGACGTCGTCGATCGGGATCTCGTCGACCTCGCCGTTCGGCGTCTTGTACCGCGTGCAGATTTTGATCTCGTCGAGTCCCGTGAGCACGTCGAGCTTCGTGAGCGCGATCCCGTCGAGGCCGTTGACGCGCGCGGCGTAGCGGAGCGCGGGGAGATCGAGCCAGCCGCAGCGACGCGGACGTCCGGTGACCGAGCCGAACTCGTCGCCGACTTTGCGGAGGCGCTCGCCGGTCGCGTCGGTGAGCTCGGTCGGGAACGGTCCGCCGCCGACGCGCGTGAGGTACGCCTTCACGAGGCCGATGACGGCGTCGATGCGCGACGGGCCGACGCCGGTGCCGGTGCACGCGCCGCCCGCCGTCGCGTGCGACGACGTGACGAACGGGTAGGTGCCGTGATCGATGTCGAGCAGCGTGCCTTGCGCGCCTTCGAAGAGGACGTCCTTGCCGTCGCGCACCGCGCGCTCGACGAGCTTGGCGGTGTCGCAGATGAGCGGCGTGATCCGCTCGGCGACCGGACGCAGCTTGGTCATCACGTCGCCGACCGTCGGCGCTTCTCCACCGAGCGCGCGGATCGTCGGCGTCCACGCTTCGATCGCGCTGGCGATCACGTGCTCGGTCTTCGCGAGATCGCGGAGTGTCCCCATGGTGAGCCCACGCCGTCCGACTTTGTCTTCGTAACAAGGCCCGACGCCGCGCTTCGTCGTGCCGAGCGCCGCCTTCGTCTGCTCGCGCAGCCCGTCGATGAGCACGTGGTACGGGAGGATCGCGTGCGCGCGATCGCTGATCTTCAGCTGGCGCTCGGGGCTCTTCTCGAGCTTGCCGCGGCGCGTGAGCTCGTCGAGCTCGGTGACGAGGCTCCACGGATCGATGACCATCCCCTGCGCGAGGACGCACGTCGTGTCGGGGCGGAGGATGCCGCTCGGGATCAAGCGGACGATGATCTTCTCGTCGCCGACGACGAGCGTGTGACCGGCGTTCGGGCCGCCGCCGAACCGCACGACCAGGTGCGCGTGCTCGGTGTAGATGTCGACGATCTTCCCCTTCCCCTCGTCGCCCCACTGCGCTCCAACGATGACGACCGCGCTCATTCGCTCAGGTCCCTTTCACTTCGAGGAGACGCTCCTCTAGCACGTGGGTGAAGCCCCACGCCCGCGCGTACTCACGCGCTTTCGTCACGTCGGCCATCGCGATCGCCGCGACGCCACGCGCGCGCAGCTCGGCGATGCGCGGATCGTCCGGAGCACCGACGACGACGACGCGTTCGGGAGCGACGGGCGCAGCGCCCGCGGCGTGGAGCGCGACGCTGAGGCGATCGAGATCGAGCGCGAATCCGACGGCGGGCATCGGCGCACCGAAGCGCGCGAGCAGATCGTCGTAGCGACCGCCCGAGCCAATCGCTTCGCCGGGACCCGGCGCGTAGAGATGAAAAATCGGACCGGAGTAATACGCGAAGCCGCGCACCTCGCCGAGATCGAGCTGCAAGTGCGGCCCGAGCCCGCGCGCGATCGCCGCGTCGTAGAGCGCGCGCAATCGCGCGACGGCGTCCGCGGCCGGCGTCCCCGCGAGAAGGCGCGCCCCTTCGACGAGCGCGTCGGGCCCTC
>JBBQXV010000026.1:0-55067 GCA_038209335.1 Polyangiales bacterium
TCTCGGCGCGTCGCTTCGAGCAGAGTCGCGAGGGCAGCCGACGCCGCGATGGCGACGGTGGCTTGTTCCTGCGCGAAATCCTCGAGCGCCGCGGCCGACTCGCGTCGCTCGTCCCAGTACGCGAGCGCGGCGATGGTCAGACTCGACCAGACCATTCCCACCAAGAGGCCCGTCGACCGAGGGACCCGGACTGGCCCCGCGGGTCGAGACAGAGCGTGCGATCCGAGCGCTCTCTCCGCGATGACGGCTCCCATGGGCGCTGCGCGGAGCAACGATCGGACCACGCGCGGTGTGCCTAGTTTCGCGTCGTTCCGCTGCGCCATCGCAACCGACTGGGAGATTTTCCCGGTCGCTGGCGGAAATTCTCCGTGTCGGCCGGACCAGCGCAGACCGCGCATCGTTCGCGCGAGGCGATCGCCCACCTCCGGCGTCCGGTTGACTCTGGTACGCGACGTGCTGAAGCTCGCCGCCATGATTCCGTTTCGGTATTCGCGGCGCCTTGGTCGCGCCGTCGCGTTTGCGGCGATCGTCGTCACGCTCGGGTCGTCGACCGCGCGCGCACAACCACCAGCCGCGACGAAGTCGATGACGCTGCGCGAAGCCGTCGTGTACGCCCACGCGCACCAGCCTGCGATTCGCGTGTCGCTCGCGCGCGTCGACGCACGGCGCGAAGAGGCGCGAATTCCGAACGGTCAGTGGCTCCCGGTGGTCGGCGTCACGGCGCAGCTCTTCGGCGGCACCGCCAACAACACGACCGGCGGCTACGTGGGGCGGTCGTTCATGGACATGCCGCGCATCGGCGCGACGCGCGCGACGGGAACGGGGACGCTCACGCCGTACGCATCGAGCTACGCCGGCATTGGCGCGACACAAGAGCTCTTCGACTTCGGGCGGATCGCCGCGCAACGCGCCGTGGGCGACGCGCTCGCCGTCGCCGCGCAACACGACGCTGACGCGGAACGCCTCGACATCGATTTCGGCGTCGAAGAGGCGTTCTTCGCGGTCTTCGCGGCGAAGTCCGTCCTCGTGGCGGCAGAGCAAGCCTACGAACGGACGCGCGCGCACCGCGATTTCGCGAAGGCGGGCGTCGACGCCGGGCTGAGGCCGCCGATCGATCTCACGCGCGCCGAGGCGGATCTCGGTCGCTTCGATCTCGGACGCATTCGCGCTCGAGGCGGGTTGACGATCGCGCAGAGCGTGCTCGCTGCGGCGATCGGCTCGCCCGATCTCGCGGTCGACGTCGCGGGCGAGGCGCCGAAAGCCGCGGACATGCCGTCACTCCAAGATGCGATGCAACGCGCGGCGGCGCGCGATCCGCGCATTCGTCAGGCGCTCGCGGTGCTCGAGGCCGACGAGGCGCGCACGCGCGCGATCCGCGCCGAGGTTCGTCCGGACATCTCGTTGACCGGAACCGTGTCGGGGCGTGCGGGCGGCGCGCCGCCGTCGTCGGGCGACTTGCCGTCCGGCGCCGGCTTCCTTCCGATCGTCCCGAACTGGGACGTGGGCCTCGTCTTCTCGTGGCCGATCTTCGACGGGACTGTCTCCGCACGCGAGGACGCCTCGCGCGCGCGAGAGCAGGTTCGGCGCGAGGAGATCGCTGCCGTGCGACTCGTGCAGATCGCGACGATTCGTCAGGCGTACGTCGTCGTCGACGTGGCGCGCACAGCGCTGCCCGGGTTCGAGCGCGCGTTGGAAGCGGCGCGCGCGAACTACGCGCAAGCCGAGGCGCGCTTCCGCGCAGGCCTCGGGACGAGCGTCGAGCTCGCCGACGCAGAGGCGCTGCGAACCGACGCCGAGATCCAACTCGCGATCGGTCGCTTCGAGCTCGCGCGTTCGCGCGCGGCGTTCGGACGCGCGATCGCGGAGGGGCTGTGAAGCACGTCGTACCGGTCGTGGTTGCGGCGGCGGTGATCGGCGTCCTCGCGCTCGGTGGCTTCATGGTGTGGCGCGCCGATTCGCGCACGAACAAGATCGCGCTCGCGTCGGCGCCGAAGCCCGTCACGGTGATCGCCGCGAAGGCATCGTCGTACCGCGCGTCGCGAACGTACATCGGCACGCTCGCGCCGTGGACCGAGGCGAAGATCGGGCCGCAGCTCGTCTCCGCGTACGTCGACACCGTGCTCGTGCGGCCGGGCGCGATCGTGAAGCGCGGCGACGTGCTCGCGACGCTCGACTGCCGGAACACGAACGCGGCGAGCCAGGCGGTCGCGATGACGGCGCGCGCGGTCGACGCGCGACGGCAGGCGCTCGCGCACGAGTCGGCCCGCGTGCAGGGGCTCCTCGACGGCGGCTTCGTGTCGCAAAACGAAGCCGAGCAGAAAGCGTCGGCGAGCGCCGCGGAAGATGCGCAGCTCCTCGCGACGAAGGCCAAGCTGCTCGGATCGACGCTCGAGATGAACGACTGCATCCTGCGCGCGCCGTTCGACGGCGAGGTCGCGTCGCGGACGATCGATCCCGGCGCGTACGTTCGCCCGGGAACGGCGATGGTGTCGCTGGTCGATCGCAGCACGGTCCGCCTCTCGTCGGACGCTCCGGAGAACGACTTCGCCGTCATCACGCCGGGAACGAAGGTGACCATCCGCATCTTCGCGACCGGCAAGGAGCTGGTCGGTGCGATCACGCGACGCACACCGAGCGCGGATCCGGGGACACGCACGGTTCACTTCGAGATCGACATTCCGGATCCGAAGCGCGAGATCCCCGTGAACACGACCGGCGAAATTCGTATCGAGGTCGGCGAGCCGCTCGCCGCGACGGAGATCCCGCTCGCCGCGGCGACGATTCGCGGAACGAAGGCGCTCGTGTTCATCGTCGATGGCGACGTCACGCACCTGCGCACGTGCGCTGTGCAGGGCGAGGGCGGCGGGAGCGTCTTCCTCGAGTCGTCGCTCGCGCCGGGCACACTCGTCGTCACCGAAGGCCGCGCGCTCCTCGCCGAAGGCGACCGCGTCGACGCGAAGCAGGCGCCGCGATGACCTCGCTCTCGCTGCGAAATCCGATCGCGGTGCTCATGCTCTGCATCGCGCTCGTCGTCTTCGCCGGCGTCGTCACGCCACGCATGAGCGTCGACACCTTCCCCGAGCTCACGCCGCCCGTGCTCGTCATCGGAACGCTCGCGCCGGGCCTCGGACCGAAGGACGTCGAGAAGACGCTCACGTGGCGCATCGAGAAGTACGCGAGCGCGACGCCCGGCGTCGATCACGTCCAGAGCGTGTCGCGCAACAACCTGAGCATCGTTTACGTGTGGCTCAAGTGGGGCACCGACTTGAACGCCGCGCAAACGCTCGTCCAGCAGCAGGTCGCGTTTGCGATGTCCGCGGTGCCGAAGTCGCTCGGCGTGCTCCCGCCATTCGTCCTCCAGTACGATCCGTCGAACGCGCCGATCGTGCAGGTCGCGGTCGTCGGCGGCGGCCTCACGGGTCCGCAGCTCTACGACTACGCGCTCAACCAAATCGAGCCGATCCTCGAAGGGATCCCCGGCGTCGCGAGCGCGGCGATCAACGGCGGCCGCCAGCGGCAGATCAACGTCATCGTCGATCCGGTGAAGGCGCTCGCCCGCGGCGTCACGTCCGCCGACATCGCCGAGGCGGTGCGAAACTCGAACGCGCTCCTCCCGTCCGGCGAGTTCCTCTCGCCCAAGTTCGACGCGAACGTCTACACGAACGCGGTCCCGTCGCGCGTGAAGTCGATCGGCGAAGCGCCGGTGAAGATCGTCGACGGCAAGACGGTGCTCATTCGCGACGTCGCGACCGTCGAGGACGGCGGCGCGCCCGAGACACAAGCCGTCGCGGTCGGCGGCGAGATCGCGGTGTACTTGAACGTCCTGCGCGTCCCCGGCGGCAACACGCTCGACATCGTCGAGGCGGTGAAGGCGTCCGTCGCCGGTCTGCGCGACCTTCCGCCGGGCGTGAAGGTGACGCCGGTCTTCGATCAATCGACGTTCGTGCGCACGACGTACCACGGCTTGAAGAAGGAGCTCGTGCAGGCGCTGATCCTGATCGCACTCGTCATCCTGCTCTTTCTCCAGAGCGTGCGCGGAACGTTGATCGTCTCGGTCGCCATTCCGCTCTCGTTCGCGATCACACTCATCGTCCTCTATGCGACCGGGCAGACGCTCAACGCTTTCACGCTCGGTGGCCTCACGCTCGCCATGGGGCGGCTCGTCGACGACGCCGTCGTCGTCCTCGAGTCGATTCATCGCCATCGCCGAATGGGGTTGAGCGCAGAGGAGGCCGCGCTCGTCGGAACGAACAAGGTCGCGCTCCCCGTGCTCGCGTCGACGCTCACGACGATGGCGGTGCTCATGCCCGTCCTCTTGCTCTCGGGTCTCGCGAAGAAGCTCTTCGCGCCGCTCGCGCTCACGGTCGCCGTGGCGATGATCGCGTCGTACTTCGTCAGCGTGTGCGTGACGCCCATCGCGTGCCGCTATTTTCTCGGCCACTCCGAGCACGGGCGAATCGGAAAGGCGGTCGAGTCGTTCATTCATCACATCGGCGAGGCGTACGCGCGGACGCTCCGTAACGTCCTCCCTTACCGCGTGACGATCATCGCAGCCTCCGCGCTTCTCGTCGGTGCAAGCGCATGGGCCGCGGGGCGCCTCCCGACCACCTTTTTCCCTGAGATCGACGAGTCGATGGAGCGAATCTACGTTCGCCTCGCGCCCGGAACGTCGCTGAAAGAATCCGCTCGGCGCATCGACGAGATGGGCAAGACGCTCGCGGCGGAGCTTCCGAAGGGCGACGTCGTCCTCGTCCTCACCAACGTCGGATCCCCGAACAACGCGCGTAGTGCGATGACGAGCCCGAACGCCGGGCCGCACATGGGCTTCATCCGACTCGCGCTCGTCGATCCGGAGCATCGCAAGGCGAGCCAGCGCGAGATCGCCGACAAGGTCCGCGCGATCCTCAACGAGCGCTATCCCGGCGTCGAGCTCCTGCAGTGGCCGGGCGGTCTCGTCGCGAGCGTCTTCGCCAACGGCTACATCGCGCCCGTCGTCGTCGAGGTGCGCGGCGAAAAGCTGGAAGAGCTGGACGCTCGCGCGAAGGCGCTCGCCGAGGTCGCACGAACCGTACGCGGTGTCCGCGACGTCTACCCGTCGCTCCAAGCCGACTACCCGGAGATCCGCGTCGACACCGATCGCGAGAAGGCGGGACTCGTCGGCGTGACCCTGCGTTCAGCCGCACAGACGACGCTCGATGCGACGCTCGGCAACATCAACACGCCGAGCGTGTGGATCGATCCGAACAACGGCCAGTCGTACTACGTCGTCACCTACTACGACCACGCGAAGGTCACCGATCCCAACGAGCTCGCGCAGCTCGCCGTGCGCGTCGACAACTCGGGCAAGGCCGTGCGTCTCGGAGCCTACGGGACCATCACGCGATCGGTCGGTCCAATCGCCGTCGAGCGCAACGGGCTGCAGCGCGCAGCGCACGTGTTCATGCAGACGGAGGGACGCGACATCGGCAGCGTCGCGAGCGATCTCGAGAAGGCCTTCGCGTCGGATCCGCGCACGCGCGACATCGACGTCCGGTTCGTTGGCCAGGTGCAGTTGATGCGCACGACCTTCTCGGGCCTCGGCCTCGCGCTCGGCCTTGCGGTCATGGTCGTCTTCATGATCATGGCGTCGCAGTTCAAGTCATTGCGGCTTCCGTTCGTCATGCTGTTCACGATTCCCGTGTCGCTCGTCGGGATCGTGCTCGCGCTCATGATCGCGGGCCAAGGCTTCTCCATCACGGCGCTCATGGGAATCCTCATGGTCATCGGCATCGCCGTGTCGAACGGGATCCTCCTCGTCGACGACGCCGCGCGCCGACTCGCCGAGGGCGCCGACAAGGGCGAAGCCATTGTCGCCGCAGCGCGTTCGCGCTTCGTTCCGATCGCGATGACGAGCCTCGCGACGATCATCGGGCTCATTCCGACGGCGCTTGGGCTCGAGCAAGGGTCGGAGGCGAATCAGCCGCTCGCACTCGCGGTCGTCGGCGGCCTCACGTCGTCGACGGTCCTGTCGCTCTTCCTCGTGCCGGTGATGTTCATGATCTTCGCCAAGCGCGAGGTTTCTCCCTTGTCCGCGCCAACCGCCACGCTCACCGAGGCAACCGGTTGAGCGTCGGCGCCGTCCAGCGGCGGCTCAATCTCACGCGCCGCGATCGACGATCGGGAAATCGACGGCGACATAGTCGGGGTACTTCAGCCCGGTGCCGGTGTTGAAGAGGACGACGCGCTCGTCCCTCGCGAGGAAACCAGTTGCGACGAGGCGCTTCGTCGCCGCCCACGTCGCCGCGCCCTCCGGCGCCGCGAAGATCCCCTCGAGCCGACCGATCTCGCGCATCGACTCCGCGATCTCGTCTTCGCTGACGGCGAGCGCGGTCCCGTGCGAGTCGCGGATCGCGCGCAGGATCAAATAGTCCGCGATCGCCGCCGGCACACGAAGCCCCGCGGCCGCCGTCGTCGCGTTCTCCCACGGCGGCGCGTGATCGAGCCCCTGTTCGAACGCACGCACGATCGGCGCGCACCCGGCCGCTTGCACCGAGATCATCTTCGGCCGCTTCGCGCCGATCATCCCCATCGCTTCGAGCTCGGCGAACGCCTTCCACATCCCGACGATCCCGGTGCCGCCGCCCGTCGGGTAGACAATCGCATCCGGCAGCTCCCATCCGAGCTGCTCTGCGATCTCGAGCCCCATCGTCTTCTTCCCCTCCGCGCGGTACGGCTCCTTCAACGTGGAGACGTCGAACCATCCGTTCGCGGCCGCGCGCTTCTTCACCATCGCGCCGCAGTCGTTGATGAGCCCGCGCACGAGCGTGACGTCCGCTCCGTAGATCGCGTCTTCCTTCTTGTTCAGCTCGGGCGTGTCGACGGGCATGAAGACATGAACGCCGAGCCCCGCGCGCGCGCCGTACGCCGCGAGCGCCGACGCCGCGTTTCCCGCCGACGGGATCGCGAGCTCCTTCACGCCGAGCTCCACCGCGCGCGACACCGCCGCCGAGATCCCGCGCGCCTTGAAGGATCCGGTCGGACAGACGCTCTCCTCCTTAATCAGCAACCGCGTCATCCCCGCCGTCGCACCGAGACGCGGCGCTGGCAGCAGCGGTGTGTCCCCTTCCCCGAGCGTCACGATGTTCTTCGCGTCGCGCACCGGCATGATTTCACGCCACCGCCACATCCCACGCGGCCGCACGGCGACGCTCTCGCGCGTCAGCGTCGCCTTCGCGCGCGCGAGATCGTAACGCGCGTAGAGAACCTTGCCGCACGCGGTGCAAAGCGTCGCGAGCGCGTCGGCGTCGTGCGTCTTGCCGCACGCGGTGCATTCCAAGTGAGTCAACGCGCTCTGCATTGCGCGCTCATATCGCGCCTTTCGCCCTCCCCGCCGAAAATCTCGCCTGCCCGTTGCGCATTGCGGCACGAGGATCCACCATTCGCACTCCGCAGAACCGAGGAGGGACCCATGACCGCTGCCGTCACGACCGAGAACGAAGCCCCGCTTCACCGCCCCGCAACCGCAGTGACGTCGTCCACGCCGGACATGGCCGCTCTCCTCAAACGGATGCAGCTCGCGCATCGCGGGAAGAAGGCGCCCGGCTACGAAGAGCGCATGCAGCATCTCGAGCGCCTCGAGAAAGCGATCCTTCGTCGTAAGGAAGCGATCGTCGATTCGATCAGCAAAGACTTCGGCAACCGCTCGCGCGTCGAGAGCCTCGTCGCCGAGGTGTTCATCACGGTGCAAGCGATTCGCTACGCGCGCGAGCATCTGCGCGACTGGATGGAGCCGGAAGAGCGCCAGGTCGGCTGGGCGTTTCTGCCCGCGGCGGCCGAGGTCGTCTATCAACCGCTCGGCGTCGTCGGGATCATCGCGCCGTGGAACTACCCGGTGCAGCTCGCGCTCGCGCCGCTCGTCAGCGTGCTCGCCGCGGGCAACCGCTGCATCATCAAACCGGCCGAGTTCACGCCGGCGACGGGCGAGCTGCTCAAGGATCTCATCGCCGAAACGTTCGATCCGGATCACGTCGCGGTCGTGACGGGCGGGCCCGAGGTCGGCGAAGCGTTCTCGAAGCTCCCGTTCGATCATCTCGTCTTCACGGGATCGACGCGCGTCGGCAAGTACGTGATGCGCGCGGCGGCCGAGAACCTCACGCCGGTCACCCTGGAGCTCGGCGGAAAGTCGCCGACGATCATCGCCGACGACTTCTCGATCGACGTCGCCGCGACGCGCATCATGATGGGCAAGCTCTACAACGCCGGTCAGACGTGCATCGCGCCCGACTACATCCTCGTGCCAGAGCAGAAGCGCGACGCGTTCGTTGCAGCATGCAAAGAATCGGTCACGCGGATGTACCCGACACTCGCCGGGAACGCCGACTACACCTGCGTCATCAACGACAAGCACTACGCGCGCCTCACCAGCTTGGTCGACGACGCGAAGGCCAAGGGGGCCAAGGTCGTCGAGATCAACCCGCACGCCGAGACGATCGATCCGAAGTCGAAGAAATTCGTCCCGACGCTCGTCCTCGATCCGACCGAAGAGATGACCGTGATGCAGGAGGAGATCTTCGGCCCGATCCTCCCGATCAAGACGTACAAAGAGATCGGCGAGGCGATCGCGTACGTGAACGATCACCCGCGTCCGCTCGCGCTCTACTACTTCGGCTACGACCGTACGCGGATCGATCGCGTGACCGACGAGACGGTATCGGGCGGCGTGTCGATCAACGAGACGATGCTCCACGTCGCGCAAGACGACTTGCCGTTCGGCGGCGTCGGTCCGAGCGGCATGGGGCACTACCACGCGTTCGAAGGCTTCGAGACGTTCTCGAAGAAGAAGCCGATCTTCCGTCAGAGCCGCATCAACTCGGCCGGCATGCTGCGGCCGCCGTTCGGCAAAGCGGTCGACATGTTCTTGCGCGTCGTCCTCGGTAAGTAGCGACTCACCGTCGGAAGAATGTCCGGAGGCGCGCGTTCGTCGCCTCCGGGTGCTCGAACTGCGGGACGTGGCCGCAGTCGGGGATGATTTCGATCTCGGCGCGCGGCAAGACGGTGCGCACGTGCTCGGCGAAGCGCGCGGGGACGAGCCAATCGCGGTCGCCGAAGAGGAAGAGCGATGGGCACGCGACGTTCGCGAGGCGCGCCCAGAAGCCGTTCTCGCCGGCGGCGTCGTCGAGGACGATCTCGCGCGCGGCGTGGAAGAACGCGATCCGACCGCGCGGGGACGAGAACACGCGGACGAACTCGTCGGCGGCGGCGTGCATCGCGGCCTCGGGGAGGCGATCGGGGACGGCGAACATCGATCGGAGCGTGACCATGACGAGGCCGTGGAGCGCCGGGAGCGGAAGCGCGCCGAGCTCCGGGCGCAGGAGTCGCACGAGCGGCTTCATCCGACGGAAGCGACGCCACGCGAGCGACGGCATCAGGAGCGCGATCGAACGCACGCGCGCGGGGGCGCGAAGCGCGATCTCGATCGCGACGCGGCCACCCATCGAGTTGCCGACGAAGTCCGCGCGGTCGATCCGGATCTTGTCGAGGAGCCCGACGATCCAATCGGCGAGGAAGGCCGCGTGGAGGGCGCGCACCGGTTTGCCGGACGCGCCGAAGCCGGGGAAGTCGGGCGCGATGACGCGGTGATCGCGCGCGAGATCCCAGAGCGTCGTGAGGAACGATGCGCTCGTCGCGCCGAGGCCGTGGAGGAGCACGACCGGCGGCGCGTCCTTCGGGCCGGCTTCGAGGTAGAAGCCTTCGATGCCGTCGACCACGACGCGTCGCGCGCGCGGCGCGCGTACGTCGGTCTGGAGGAGCGCGTCGAGCTCGAGCGCGTACGCGATGCTCCCGCGCATGAAGAGGTGGTTGTCGAGGAAGGCGCGAACGCCGGGCGTGCGCCCTTCGATGACCTCGAGGAACGTGCGCGGGTCGGAGAAGAGTCGCGTCGTCGCGTCGCGCGAGCCGCCGCGCGCGACGGTGAACTTGCCGCGGTGGACGCGCACGACCCACGCCCCCGCAGCGCCCGCGTCGAACACGACGCTGCCGTCGGCGATCCCGTGGCTGAGCGGAAGCGCCGCGACGCGCGCGCGCAGCGACGTCTCGAACGCGCCCATCCCGCGCTCGGCGATGGCGCCGCGGATCGACCTGACGAGTGAGCGGACGTTCACGCGAAGATGTTCTCGATGTGCTCGACGAGGCCGTCTTCGTCGGCTGGCTGCGAGCGATAGCCGACATAGCCGTCCGGCCGCACGAGATACATGCACTCTGCACCGGCTCCGTATCGCGCGTGGAGCTTCGCGTCCGGATCGAGAAGCACGGACGGCCACGCCGCAAGCTCTGGCGGCACATCAGCGCGCGGAACGACGGCGTGCGTCGCGACGACGTCGGCGTACGGCGCGACGCGCGCAGCGATTCGCGCGAGGCGCGCGTAACCGTGCGGCGTCGACGCGCGTCCGTCGAAGAGGAGCAGCGTGTGCTTCGTCCCGCGCAAGACGTCGAAGAGGCGCTTGTCGCCGCGCTCGCCGAACTTCGCGTCGGGCGCGCGTTCGCCTGCGCACGGTGCACCGCCGAACGCGAAGTGCTCGCCGACCGTCGCGCGCTCGCTCATCGGATCCGCGTCGAGCCCCGCGCGAAGGACCGATCGGCGCCGCTCGCCCACGATCGGGCTGTCGACGTAGCTCCACGAGAGCTCGGCCTGCGTCGCGAGCATTCGCTTCGCCATCGGCTCGAAGCGCGACATGAGTCCCATGAACGTGTCGCGCAGCGTTTTCGCGAACGGGTTACCGAGGAGCGCCATGCGCGTGCCGCGGTGCGTCTCGCCGAGGACGAGATCCGCGAGCGGCTCGCGCTCCGGATCGTAGCTCTCGAGGAGCGACTCGCGCCCGCGACCGCGAAGAACGAGCGCGAGCTTCCACGCGAGGTTGTAGGCGTCCTGCATTCCGAGGTTCATCCCCTGCCCGCCGACCGGACTGTGGATGTGCGCGGCGTCGCCGGCGAGGAAGATCCGGCCGACGCGAAAGCGATCGACCTTGCGGCTGTGCAATCGAAAGCGCGATGTCCAACCCGGATTCGAGAGCTTCGCGGGGACGCACGCGCGCTTCGTGAAGAGGCGCTCGAACGTCGCGAGCGTCGGTTCTTCCTCCGGCGGCGCGTTTACGAAGATCCGCATGTTGCGATCGCCCGGCATCGGGAGCGCGACGAGGAAGCCGTCGTCCGAGAAGAAGATCGCCGACTCGTCGGAGGGAAATCCCCACGCGACGTGCGCGTCGCAGAGAAGAAAATGTTCTTCGTAGGTGAGCCCTTCGAACGAGAGACCGAGCGACTGGCGCACCGTCGAGCTCGCGCCGTCGCAGGCGACGAGGTAGCGCGCGCGCACCGATTCTTCAGCGCCGTCCGCGCGTCGCAGCGTCGCGATCACGCCGTCCGCGTCCTGACGAAACGACGTGAGCTGTACCTCGCGTTCGATCGCGCCGCCCAGCTCGTCGAGTCGCTCCGCGAGCATCGCCTCGGTCGCGTGCTGCGAGATCCCGAGGATGCACGGATACGGAGAGTCGAGGACCTCGAGGGCGAGCGTGCCGATCGGCCGACCTCCCGAATAGAACGCGATTTTGCTCGCGACATGACCGCGCGCGATCGCGCGATCGACGATGCCCATGTGATCGAGGATCTCGAGCGTGCGCGCCTGCATGTCGGTCGCGCGCGATTGATCCGTGGCGTGCGCGTTCTTGTCGACGATACGGCAGACCGCGCCGTGACGACGAAGCTCGCAGGCCATCGTGAGCCCCGTCGGGCCCGCGCCGACGACGAGGACGTCCGTCGTGCTCGTCGCGTTCGCCTCACTCGCCATCCGCTCATCGTACGCGGGGGCTAGAGGCGCGCGCTACTACTCCCCCTCGGTCTCCACCGCGAGGCGCGCCGCACCGGCGACGCCCATCGGCAGCACGAAGAGACCGACACACGGCAGCAACAAGAGGAGCGCCGCGCTGAGCCCGAAGCCGAACACCGCGCCGAACCTGCGACCGATCCACGAGAGCCGCGCGGCGAGACCGAGCCCGCGTTGGCTGAGCGGGTAGTCGAGAAAATCCCAAGCGATGAGGAGCGCGGCGACGAAAATCTTGAGCGGGACAGTGACGAAGACGGCGATTGGAAAGAAGACGCCAATGGCGGTGAGCACTGCGAGGATCGGCAAGCCGACGGCGAGCGCGAGGAGATTGACCCCGAGCGCGAGCACCATTTGCCGAAGGCGCGGCTGCTCGGGCCACTCGGGTGCGCCGAGCGCCGCTTCTTGTTTTCGCACGATGCGATCGAGCGCGAACCCTGACAGGGGCTGCGACAACGAGAGCGACGCGAGGAGCGCGACGATGATCGCGACGACGCCGAAGGCGATGCGCAGCGCCCACACGCCGAGATCGCTCGATCCCGCGATCGACGTCGCCGCAGCATCCGCGCCCCAGATCCCGAGCGCGCCGGTGCCGACGAGGAGCGTCACCGCCATGACCATCGGCACCATCGCGGGGAGCCACACGGCCGGCGTCGACATCACGAAGCCCACGCCGCTCCAGAAGACGCGAATGCCGCCACCGAACCCGATGTTCACCGCGACAACCTAATCACGCGCGACCGCCGCGCAATTGTTCATCGGTCCGCCGGCCCGACCCATTTTCGCCCGAGCACAGGCGGCGTGTACGTCGACAATGCTTCGAGGAGCGCGTCCGCTTCGCGATGCACGACGAAGAGCGCGCGCTGGTCGGCCGGAACGAAGCCTTCCTTTATCGCGTGATCGACAAGCGCCATGAGCGGCACGAAGTACCCTTCGGCGTCGAGGAGCCCGACCGGCTTCGAATGGATCGCGATCTGCGCCCACGTGATGATCTCGAAGAGCTCGTCGAACGTGCCGAAGCCGCCGGGCATCGCGATGAACGCGTCGGCGAGATCGGCCATCTTTTGCTTTCGCTCGTGCATCGTGGTCGTCACGATTTGCTCGGAGAGCCCGGCGTGCGCGATCTCTTTGTCGACGAGGCCGCGCGGAATGACGCCGATGGCGTGAGCGCCACCCGCCATCGCCGCGTCCGCGACCTCGCCCATCAAGCCAACGCTCGCGCCGCCGTAGACGAGCCCCCATCCACGCTTCGCGATCGCCGCGCCGAGCGCGCGCGCCGCGACGGCGTACGCAGGACGCGAGCCCGGGCGCGAGCCGGTGAAGACGCAGACGCGGGCAATTCGTGCGGTCATGGTCGACTACTTAGCGGTGCTACTCTGCTGCTTCCATGCAAATCGAGTTCGTCGGCGCCGCACAGACGGTCACCGGGTCGAAGCACCTCATTCGCACCAAGCACGCCAACGTCCTCCTCGACTGCGGTTTCTTCCAGGGGCGGCGTCGCGAGTCGATCGATCGCAACAAGAACCTCGGCTTCGAGCCTGGCGAGATCGACGCGGTCGTGCTCTCGCACGCGCACATCGATCACTCCGGCGCGCTGCCGCTCTTGATGCGGCACGGCTACGACGGCCCGGTGTACGCCACGCCCGCGACGCGCGATCTCTGCGCCGCCATGCTCGCCGATGCCGCCGCGATCCAAGAGAGCGACGCGCGCTACATCAACAAGCTCGTCGCGAAGGGCGAGACCGACATGGAGCACGTCGACGCCCTCTACTCCGAGCAAGACGTGGTCAACGTGCTCGAGCACATGGTCTCGATCCCGTACCACCGGAAGCAAGTCATCGCGCCCGGCGTGTCGCTCTCGTTTCTCGACGCGGGGCACGTGCTCGGCAGCGCGATCACGATCCTCGACGTCGAAGACGACGGCAAGACGAAGCGGATCGTCTTCACCGGCGATCTCGGTCGCAAGCGCATGCCGATCCTCCGCGATCCCGAGGCCCCCGAAGGCGCGTACACGCTCATCACCGAGAGCACGTACGGCGATCGCCTCCACAAACCGATCGAAGAGATGGACGATCTCCTCGCGGCCGTGATGAAGCGCGTCTACGAGCGCGGCGGCAAAGTGATCATCCCGTCGTTCGCGCTCGAGCGCGCGCAGGAGATCGTCTTCGCCCTGAAGGCGCTGAAGAAGCAGGGGCGCATGCCGAACATGCCCGTCTACGTCGACTCGCCGCTCACCGTGAAGATCACCGACATCTTCAAGCTGCACCCCGAGTGCTACGACGAAGAGACGCGCGCGCTCATGCAGAAGAACCAGAGCCCGTTCGATTTCGATCAGCTGAAATACATTTCGGACGTCGAGGACTCGAAGGCGCTCACCGCGGACAATCATCCCGCGGTCATCATCTCGGCGAGCGGGATGTGCGAAGCGGGGCGCATCCTCCATCATCTCAAGGGCGCGATCGAGAGCGACAAAAACGCCGTCCTCATCGTCGGCTTTCAAGCGCAGCACACGCTCGGACGACGCATCGTCGAGAAGCGCGCGCGGGTGAAGATCTTCGGCGTCGAGCGCGATCTGCGCGCGGAGGTCGTCGTGCTCAACGGCTTCAGCGCGCACGCCGATCAGAAGGACCTCGTCGAGTTCGCGACCGACGCGAAGGCGCGCGGACCACTCGCGCATGTCGCGCTCGTTCACGGCGAGCCTGGGCCGCAGAAGGTGCTCGCAGGATTGCTGAGCGAGCGCGGGATTTCGGACGTGCGCGCGCCGGCTCTCGGCGACAAGATGGAGATCTGATGAAGAAAATGGGCTTGGGGACGGCGGGGGTCGTGAGCGTCGTGGGGGTCTTCGCGATCGCGGCGTGCGCGACGTCGACGGGCGCGTCCGGAGGCGAGTGCGACACCGGGAAGGTCGATCTCAAAGGCGACCACAGCTGCACCTACGTGTGCACGCCGGGACCGAACGCGCCGGCCGATCCGATCGATCCCGATTTCACCGACGAGAACTGCGACGGCACCGACGGCGTCGTGGCCAAGTGCCTGTTCGTCGCCTCCGACGGCGCGGACTCGGCCAACGCCGGCACGCGCGACGCGCCGATGAAGACGATCAACTACGCGATCAAGGCGGCGAAGGATCGCGGGATGGATGTCTGCGTGTCGGGCGAGTCGTTCGCGGGCGAGGTCGATCTGCAGGCCGGCGTGAGCGTGTACGGCGGATTCAATCAGCACGATCCGGATTTCGCGTTTCGGCGCGCGAAGAACGTCGATTCGACGTTGACGGCGAAGGGGACGGTCGTGCTCGCGGCGGCGATCGATTTGGAGACGCACCTCGAGGGGTTCGTCATCAACGCGGCGTCGCCGGATCCTCCGCTGATGGGCGCGGGCGTGCACGGCGTGCGACTCATCGGCGGGCTCGCGGCGTTGTATGTAAGATACAACAACATCAGCAGCGACGCTGCGCAGGACGGGACGCCGGGCAAAGACGGCGGCGACGGGCAAGCGGGGACGAACGGCGCGGACGGCACCGACGGATGCAGCCACTGCAGCGTGGGCTCGCCGAATCCACCGGGCGGCGCGGCGGGCGGCGCGGCACCGATGTCGATGTGCGGCGGAGCGTCAGGCGGCAAAGGCGGACAAGGGGGTTGGGATCAGAGCGCCGGCGAAAACGGCGGCTCGGGCACAGGAGCGAACTCGGGTGGAGGCGCGGGCGGTGGTGGAAACAGCACGTGCCTATCGTCGCGAGGTCTCGATGGGCAGTCGGGGCAGAGTCCGACGGAGGCCGGCGCGGCGGGGATGGACGGTGTCGCAGCCGCAGCGAAGGGCACGCTCGACTCCGATGGTACGTACAAGCCCGCAGTCGGCGGCGACGGTAAAGGCGGATCGCCCGGGAACGCCGGCGGCGGCGGCGGCGGCGGCGGCGGCGGTACGAACGGCGGAGCATGCTACGGCGATAAAGGAGCGGGCGGTGGCTCGGGCGGAACGGGCGGATGCGCCGGATCGTCTGGCAGCGCTGCGACGAGCGGCGGCGCGAGTTTCGCGATCGTCGCGCGCGCGGGGAAGCTCGTCGCCGGGTTGAACCGCATACAAGCTGGCAAAGGCGGGAACGGCGGCGCGGGCGGAAAAGGCGGCGCAGGCGGCGCGGGCGGAACTGGCGGCCTCGGACACGCATACGTGAGCGGAAACACGGACGATGGCGGCGGGAGCGCGAAAGGCGGCAACGGCTCCAAGGGCGGCAGCGGCGGCAACGGCGCGGGCGGCGCGGGCGGACCGAGCGCGTGCATCGCGGTCGCGCCGGGCGTCGTGCTCGACGAGACGCCGACCAACCAATGCACGACATTCGGTGGAGGCACGGGCGGCGCGGGCGGGAACAACGCGACGAACAAAGGCCCGGACGGCCTGAGCATGCCGACATTGCAACTGTAGACGCGAACCGCTGTGGGGTGACGCGCCACGGAGCGACGTGGTACCGATGGCAGGTGAAAAGCTCCCCTTTCTCCGGTGCGCCCACGCGATTCGTACGAAGCGTGCTCGTCCTCGCGTTTCTGTCGTCGCTCCTCTTCGTCGTCGCGAGCGGTTGCGGACGCGCGGATCTCGACGCCGATTTGCAATTCGACGGCGGCGGTGACGACGGCGCGATCACCAGCGACGGCTCCGCGCATGATGGATCGGTCGACGGTGCGATCGTCGACGGCGGAACGCTCGACGGCATGTCGACGGAAGCGGGAGACGGCGGCACGTGCTCGGTCGGTCGACGCTGCGGCGGCGTCTGCGTCGACACGACATCCGATCCGAAGAACTGCGGCGGCTGCAACATCGTCTGCCCGACCAACGGCGTTTGCTCGAATGGGCAGTGCGCCGCGACGTGCGGAGTCGGCCTCACGAACTGCAGCGGCGCGTGCGTCGACCTGACGAGGAACCCGAACGATTGCGGCGCGTGCGGCAAGGTGTGCAGCGGCGGACAGGTCTGCAGCGCTAGCGCGTGCAGCTGCCAAGGCGGGACGAACCCCACGCTTTGCAATGGCCAGTGCGCCGACACGAGCTCGGATCCAAACAACTGCGGCATGTGCGGAGCGCGCTGTGCGAGCGGTCAGGTGTGCTCGAACGGAGCGTGCAGCAGCACGTGCGGACCCGGGCTCGCGCGATGCGGATCGGCGTGCGTCAACGAGCAGACCGACACGAACCACTGCGGCAGCTGCGGCAACGCCTGCGCGACCGGATCGACGTGCACGGGCGGCGTCTGCAAGTGCCCCGCAGGCCAGAGCGCGTGCAACGGCATTTGCGTCGACACGACGTCGAACCCGAACGCTTGCGGCAGCTGCGGCAACGTCTGCCCTGGCAGCGAGACGTGCGTCGGCGGCATGTGCAAGCTCACGTGCACCGGCGGCAACACGGCGTGCGGCACCGTCTGCGTCAACGAGCAGACCGACAACGCGAACTGCGGCGGATGCGGAGACCGATGCGCGGCGGGGACGACCTGCCAAAGCGGAATGTGCGCGTGCTTCAACAACGGTATTCGATGCAACGGGGTTTGCACCGACTCGCAGAGCGATCCGCGCAACTGCGGCGGATGCGGAACGGTGTGCGCGGTGGGTCAGGTGTGCTCGCTCGGCGCGTGCACGCTCTCGTGCGCGGCCGGCACCACCAAGTGCGGCAACGCATGCGTGAATCTGCAAACGAACCCCTTCGACTGCGGCGCGTGCAACAACGCGTGCGGCGCCGGCGCGAGCTGCACGAACGGAAGCTGCATATGCGGCGGCGGCGAGCAGAGCTGCAACGGACAGTGCACGGACACGCAGACCGATCCGCGCAACTGCGGCACGTGCAACAACCGCTGCGGCGGCGGCAACCAATGCATCAATGGCGCGTGCCAGATGGGATGCCCGACGGGACAGACGTCGTGCATGGCGCGTATGGGCAACGTTTGCGTCGATCTCCACACGAGCAACGGCAACTGCGGCGCGTGCGGGAACCAGTGCCCATTCGGCGCGTCGTGCATGAATGGCAGTTGCCTCTGCACGCCCGGCACCACGGTCTGCTCGGTCGGCATGGGCCAACAGGCGTGCGTCGACTTGCAATCGAGCGCGGGCAACTGCGGGTCGTGCGGGAACCGCTGCATGATGGGACAAGTCTGCAGCAACGGAGCGTGCTCCAATAACTGCGGCTCGGGCCTCGCGCGATGCGGGAACTCGTGCGTCGACTTGCAGAACGACAAGCTCAACTGCGGCTTCTGCGCGCAGGTGTGCCTCGGCAACCTCGTCTGCATGAACAGCAACTGTGCTTGCCCGGCGGGCACTAGCAACTGCTCCGGCGTCTGCGCGAACCTCAGCACGAGCACGCAGAACTGCGGCGGATGCGGCGTCGCTTGTCTGCCCGGGCACATCTGCACGAACGGGATGTGCCAGTAGCGAAGAGCGCGGTCGCTCATCACGCGGCACGAGCGTTGCGAAGGCGATCCCCACGGTCGGTGGGACGACCGCCGTTTTTCGCTTCTTTCGCGTGGTTTCGGGTTCAGAGGCTGACAGCACTGTCACACCGTCTGTGAACCCGAAGGAGGACACGATGAGCCGACTTCGCTTGCTTCGCTTTTTGTCTTTTGCACCCATGCTCGCCGCCGCGCTCGCCGCGACGGACGAGCGCACCGCGGAGGCATGCGGAGGCTGCTTCGCGCCGCCAACGCAATACGACCGCACCGTGGTCACCGACCATCGAATGGCGTTTTCGATCTCGCCCGAACAGACGGTGCTCTGGGATCAGATCAAGTACAGCGGCAACCCGCGCGAGTTCGCGTGGGTGCTCCCGGTAAAACCGGGCGCCAAAGTCGAGCTCGCGAACGACGCTTTCTTCGCGGCGCTCGACGCGAGCACCGAGCCGATCGTCGCGAGCCCGGCGTACTACGGCGGCGGTTACGGATGCGCGCTCACGGGGTGCGGATCGTCGAGCGCGGCGAGCGGCGCGGCCGGCGATCCGGGCGCGGGGCAAGTGCAGGTCATCAGCCAGCAGGTCATCGGGCCGTACGAGACGGTGACGTTGCGCGCGACGGACCCGAACGCGCTCGAGACGTGGCTCGTCCAGCATGCGTACGACATCCCGGACGCGATCCGTCCGACGATTGAACAGTACGTCGCCGAAGGCTTCGACTTCATCGCGCTCCGTCTCGTGCCGCTCTGCAACGAACGATCGATGCGCCCCGTGCGCATCGTCACCCCCGGCGCCGACGCGACGCTCCCGCTTCGCATGGTCGCGGCGGGAGTCGGCGCGAAGGTCGGCATCACGCTCTACGTGATCACCGAAGGGCGCTACCGACCGCAGAATTTCCCCGAGGTGGAGATCGACGAGGATCGCCTCACGTGGGATCGCGTGCAGCGGCGCTCGAACTACGAGGAGCTGTCGCAAGAGTTGATGGCGACGAACAACGGTCACTCGTGGCTCACGGAGTTCGCGGGACGACCGCAGCTGTCGTTCTATGGTCAGTACACGCCGCCGCCGAGCTACTACGGAAATAACTACAACGGGAATCCGGGGCTCGCCGAGGCGTACTACTCGCTCTGCCGTCCGACCAACACCGGAGGGAGCACCGGGCAAGGGACCGGTGGACAACCCGTGCCGTGCACCGCGGCAGACGCAGGGCACGACGCGGCGCCGATGACGACGCCCGATTCCGGGCACGACGCGGAGAGCGATGCAGGTAACGGCGGAGACGGCGGCACCATCGACGGTGAAGCACCCGACGCTGAAGTCGCCGATGCGGGCGCGCACGACTCGGGGACGGCGGAAGACGCGTCGCCTCCGCCGCTGACCCATCGCCCGAGCGGCTGCGAATCGTTCGACGATCTCGACACGTCGCTCGTCGGCCTTCATCCGAACGACGTCTGGGTCACGCGCCTGCGCGCGATCTTGCCGACCGACGCACTGAAGATCGGCGATCTCCGTCTGCAACCGTCGGCTGTACAGACGCAAGTGAGCAACCAGCACCAGGCGCTTCGCTACTCCGACGAGACGAAGCAGGCCGCGAGCTGCGTCAACGGTCCGCGTCGACACCAAGCATTCAGCGCGTACGCGCTCCTCGCGACCGCGGCGCTCGCGGTCGGTGCGATCTTCCGTCGTCGTTCGCGACGCGAACGCTGAGCGAAACGCGGGACCCGCTACTTCGGGTCCGGTGCGATCGGCGATCCCGGAGTCGTTGGCGGCGAGGCCGATGGCGTCGGATCGGTCGGAGGCGGGTAATGCGGCGCCGGCCCGCCGTAGCACGCCGACAGCGCGAGCCCGACCGCGACCGTCGCTGCGACCGTCGCGACTGTGCCGAGCTTCGACGTGAGGCGATCGCAGAACGGACAGCGTTTCGTTGTCGCTTTGAGGTGGCGACCACACCCATCGCACGGATGCATCGGAGCGCTCATCCTTCGAGGCTAACCGAAATGCGCGTTCGAGCGGCGCGCAAATGCGACGATGACCAACAGCGGATGCCCGTCTACGTGCTCCCAAAGCAGCTCGTCTTCCCGTCTCCCGAAGACGCGGAGGACGGGCTCCTCGCCGTCGGTGGCGATCTCCGCCCCGAGCGCCTCCTCCTCGCGTATCGCAAAGGGATTTTTCCCTGGTACGAAGACGGCTTTCCGATTCTGTGGCACTCGCCCGATCCGCGCTGCGTGCTCGTCATCGAGCGCCTCCACGTCGGGCGCTCGCTTCGCAAAGTGCTGAAGCACGGCGTGCTCGAAGTGCGCTTCGACACGCGTTTTGCCGACGTCATTCATGCTTGCAAAGCGGCGTACCGGCCCGGCCAACGCGGCACATGGATCACCGACGAGATGGAGGCCGCGTACGTGAAGCTCCACGAGCTCGGCTACGCGCACTCGGTCGAGACGTACGAAGGCGGCGAGCTCGTCGGCGGACTGTATGGCGTTTCGATCGGACGCATGTTCTTCGGCGAGTCGATGTTCAGCCGCAGCTCGGACGCGTCGAAGGTCGCGCTCGTGCGTCTCGCGGAGCGCCTGAAGACATGGGGATTTCGCGTCATCGACGCACAGGTCATGACTCCGCACACCGAGGCGCTCGGCGCCGAAGAGTGGCCGCGCACGCGCTTCCTCGAAGTGCTCGCGCAGGAGGTCGACGCGCCGACCCGACGCGGTAGCTGGAACGCCGAAGATCCTCCGCTCGTGCGCGAGGGTTGAACCTTCTCGCGGGGGGCCGCACAATCATGGATCGATGAGCGAGGGTAGAAGAGGGGCGCGCGTCGCTACGACGTTTCTCGTCGCGGTCGAAGGGATCGATCGCGAGCCGACTGCGCGCAAAGGCGACATCAGCACGACCGGCGCGTACTTCGAGACGTCGCGCAACGTCGGCGGCGTCGGGACGATCCACTGGCTCTACTTGGTCTCGGCGGATCGCGCGCGCACGTTGCGCGTGATGGCGTACGTCGTGCGCGCCGCGGAGATGGACGCCGGCAAGCGACGCGTCGGCGGCGTCGCGTTCGAGTTCATGCCGGACAACGACGCGTCAGCCGCTGCGGTGCACGAGTTCGTGCGTCACGTGCTCGGGCAGCGAGGCGACGGGAGCGAGCCGACGATCACGCCGCGCCTCGACGCGCAGGTCGGCGACAGCGACACGCACCGCGCCGCGACCGTGCGTCAGCTCAGCGTGCGATCGATGGTGCTCCAGACGAGCTGGCCGATCGAACCGGGCGAGAGCGTGCGCGTCGACATCGTCGCGCCGGGGATGACGAGGCGTATTCGTCTCGACGGACGCGCGGTGCGCGTCGCGCGAAAGAACGCGGACGCGAAGACCTGGGACATCGAGGTCGAGGTGCAGCAGGAGACCGAGCGACCGATTCGCACGCACTCGTCGATGTCGATGCAGGCGGTCCGTCCGGACGCGATGCCGATCGACGAGCCGATGAGGCCGAGCCCGTCGAAGCCAGACGACGAAGAGGTGACGCGCGCGCTCGACGATTTGCTGTCGGCGTTGATCCTCCCGCCGGAGCAAGACACGCCGCGACGTCGCGCGCATCAGCTGTCGGGGCAGCTGGCGAGCATCAAGCTGCCGACGCTGTTCGCGCTGTTCGAGATGGAGCGGATGACGGGGAGGCTCGTCGCGCGACATGGCGACGCCGAGGCGCGCGTTTTCTTTCGCGACGGACAGATCGTCGACATCGAGCCGGTCGCGCGCGGCGAAGCGCGGCGCGCGCGGATCATGGCGCTCTTGGCGTGGGAGGACGGGTCGTTCGATTTCTCGGTCGAGCCGGTGTCGCGCCCGAACGCGGTCGGGGTCGGGACGACGGCGCTGCTCATCGATCTCGCGCGCGAAACGGACGAACGGAACCAACATAAGACGTAACGCGCGCGCCTGGCCTCCCGCACCCGGCGTGCTACTAGCGTCGTCGAAACGCCATGACTCGACCCTACGCACTCTTCTTCGCTCTCGTCGTCACTGTCCCCGTCGTCGCCTGCGGCGGCGAAAACTGGGGCGGACCCGCTGCCTTGCCCCCGGCCACCGCCGCGACCAACGCGCCGCCGATGCTCACGACGCCGCCGCCCTCGCTGCCGGCGACTGCGTCGTCTTCGTCGTCGACTCCGGCGGCGTCATCGACGCCGCCGCGTTGATCCTCAGCTCTGCGCGGGGCGCCCCGAGAACGCCGGCGACGCGTTCCGCCGCGTTTGCGGTCGGTACGATCGCCGTCCACCGCCACCGCCGCCGTGCGACGGCTTGCGCGATCGCGGACTCTGCGGCGACGAATCCATCGCGCCGTGACCCGCGCGATGCGGATGCTCCTCGACGACGGGGATGCGCTGCTTGATGAGGCGCTCGATGTCGCGCAAGAACTCGCGCTCTTCGTAATCGCAGAACGACAACGCGATCCCTTCGGCGCCCGCGCGCGCCGTGCGACCGATGCGGTGCACGTAGCTCTCGGGGACGTTGGGGAGATCGTAGTTGATGACGTGCGAGACGCCGTCGACGTCGATGCCGCGCGCGGCGATGTCGGTCGCGACGAGGACGCGCGTCGTCCCCTTCTTGAAATCGGAGAGCGCACGCTCGCGCGCGTTCTGCGATTTATTTCCGTGGATCGCCTGCGCACCGATGCGGACGCGGCCGAGCTGCTCGGCGACGCGATCCGCGCCGTGCTTGGTGCGTGTGAAGACGAGGACGCGCTCGATCGCGGCGTCGGCGAGGAGGTGCTCGAGGAGCGCGCGCTTGCTCGACTTCTCGACGAAGAAGACCGACTGCTGGATCTTCTCGACGACCGTCGCGGCCGGAGTGACCTCGACGTACGCGGGATCGCGGAGGATGCCGTTCGCGAGCGCCTGGATGTCCGTCGGCATCGTTGCCGAGAAGAGCAACGTCTGACGCTTGGCCGGGAGCGCCGCGATCACGCGACGCACATCCGGAAGGAATCCCATGTCGAGCATGCGGTCGGCTTCGTCGAGGACGAACACTTCGAGATCCGCGAACGACACGATGCGCTGGTGCATCAAGTCGAGAAGGCGACCCGGCGTCGCGACGAGAATGTCGGGACGATCGCGGAGCGCGCGCTCTTGGTGGTACTGGCTGACGCCGCCGAAGACGATGGCGCCGCGAAGACGAACGTTGGCGCCGTACACGCGAAAGCTGTCGGCGATCTGCGAGGCGAGCTCGCGCGTCGGCGTGAGGATGAGCGCGCGAATGCCGCGCGACTTGCCCGCGGCGAGGCGTTGAAGGATGGGGAGCGCGAAGGCGGCGGTTTTTCCGGTGCCCGTCTGCGCGCATGCGAGGAGGTCGCGGCCTGCGAGCGCGTGCGGAATCGCTTGCTGTTGAACGGGTGTCGGCACGTCATAGCCCTCGGCTGCCACCGCACGGGCAAGCTCGGGGATCAGATTCAGATCAGAGAAATTCATTGGGCGGTGCTGTAGCGTGCTACGCACACTAAGTCGAGGCGCTCCTTGCGCATTCGGCGTTTCCGGCTACTCTCCGCCGGCTGTCAGCATCAGTACCGTTTCGCCCGTTTCGCACGTTTGTACGTTTCCCCTCTTCTGACGACGACGCTCTCTCGATACTGGGATCGCGCCGGCCGCTTCGACGACGGCGACGAGATTCCGAGCCCATCGAGATGCAAGATCAGATGAGAAGAAGCGACAAACCGGCGGAGGCACGACGCGAGCTGCTCGCGGCCGGCGCGGTGGTCGTCGGTGAGCGCTGGGCAGAGACGTGGCGAGAAGATCTTCGCAAAGAGGGGCGGCCGGTGTCGGGTGGTTGGCCGGGGACTTTGCCCGAGGCGCGCGCGCGTGTGACCGCGTATTTCGGACAAGAGCTCGCGCGCAAGAGGTTGCCGGTGTTGACGGCGGACGAGCTGGGATGGGCAGCACGTGCGACGTACGAACGAGCGAAGCGCGATTGGCTGGGCAAGGCGATCCCGACGCGCAAACGTTGATCGTGGACGGCGACGCGTAGTATGAGCGTCGCGATCGAGGCAGAGAAAGCATGTCGAACCCGAGCGTCAACAAGCGGCAAAAAGAGAAGAACCGGCAGGACAAGGCGCGGGAAAAGGAGATGCGTCGGCAACAGCGGCGCAACGACAAGCCCGATCGCCCGGTCGGTCCCGACGGCGTCGACCCGGACATCGCGGGCATCATCCCCGGTCCGCAGCCGATCCCCGAGGACTGATCTCGCGAGAGCGGGCTAGCCTCGCGCACACTCGCACTCGCGACACGAGGCCGCCCATGATTCGCCGCCGACCGACCGCGTACTGGGACTACATCAAGATCGAGCAGCTCCTCGCGTTGCAAGGAGGCCTCGCCGCGAGCGACGCCGAGCTCGCCAACGACGAGGTGATGTTCATCACCGTGCATCAAATCGACGAGCTGTGGTTCAAGCTCATTTTGCGCGAGATGGTGAGCGTGCGCGATCTGTTCGCGAAGGCGCCGGTGCCTGAGCAAGCGCTCGCGTCGGCAGTGCGCGGCATTCGTCGCATGGAGACGCTCCTTCATCATCTCGCCGGGCACTTCGCGGTGATGGAGACGATGACGACGCGCGACTACCTCGCGTTTCGCGACAAGCTCTCTCCGGCGAGCGGGTTTCAATCCGCGCAGCTCCGCGAGATCGAGATCTTGATCGGGCTCCCCGACTCCGAGCGCATTCCTCTCGGGCACGAGCACAGCTACATGCAGGCGCTTCGATCCGCGGACGGCTCGCCGTCGAGCGCGTCCAAGCGCGTCGAGGCGCGCCTCGCCGACACGCCGACGTTGCGCGACGCGATCACCGAGTGGCTGTACAGGACGCCGATTCAGGGATCGCTCGCGGGTCAGTCCGACGACGCGGAGAACGTGCGCGCGTTCGTCGATTCGTACTGTGTGACGCACGCGCACGCGGTGCGCAGCGCGCTCGATCTCGCGAGGACCGACGCGATGACGCCGGCGGACGCCACGCGGCTCGAAGAGCGCTTCACGCGCGAGGTCGAAGGGGCGCGCGCGTTCCTCCATGCCGATGACGTGCCCGCGGAGCAGCGTGCACGCGCGTCGCGCATCCGCGCCGCCCTCGTCTTCATCGAGAGCTACCGCGAGCTCCCGCTGCTCGCGTGGCCGCGCGAGATCATCGACGGGATCGTCGCGCTCGAGCAGTCGTTCGTGATCTTCCGCCAGCGTCACGCGCGCATGGTCGAGCGGATCATCGGACGACGCACGGGGACCGGCGGATCGGCAGGCGTCGATTACTTGGATCAGACGGCGCTGAAGTACCGCATCTTCCGCGAGGTGTGGGCGGTGCGAACGCTGCTCGTACAGAAGAGCGAGCTCCCCGCGCTGGAGAATGCGGGCTTCTACGGCTTTGCAGGCGAAGGCTCGATCCCGCCGCCGCCGGGGTGACGCTAGTGGCAGCCCGCCGAGACGACGGCGAGCATCGACGCGGACACGGCCGATGCGAAGTAACTGACGGCTAGCTTGTTGTTCGCTCCGCTGATCTTGACGACGTCTCCCGCGTTGCTGACCGCGGGCGTGTACGCGGTCGAGAGCTCGAACGGGCTCGTCGACAGATCGCCGCGCGCGTAGCCGAACACCGCGCTGTTCGGGTAGCGGAACGCGAACGCCGCGCCGGCGCCGTCGGTGCTCCCATCGCCGTCGAGCGGAGCGTTCGACGACACGAAGACCGTCGCGCCTACGGCGCCGTTCGTCGCGACGAACGTCGCGTGCAGGCCGTCGACGTCGGACCACGCCACGATGTAGCCACCCGCCGTCCCGCCGACCGCGTGCACGAGCGGCGTCTTCGCGGGCAACGCCGCCGCGACCGTCCCCTTCGCGAGGAACGATCCGCCCGATCCGTACGTCGCGACGACGAGCGTGCGATCGGGAAGCTGGTACGCGACGCCGAGGCCCGAAGCGCTGAAGGTCACGCGCACGCGCCCGAGGACGCGACCGCTCGCGTCCGGCGTCGGTACGGTCTGCGATCCGACGGAGATCGTTCCGTCGGATCGATATTGAGCGAACGTGCCGACCGCGGCCGGTCCGCCGCCGTCTTGCGTCCCGCCGAACGGTCCCGCCCACCCGACGACGAACGCGCTGCCGGTCCAGATCAGGTCGACGTCGGTCCCGGGGATCACCGGACCCATCGGCACGAGCGTCACGCGCTGCAGCTCGGCCAAGACGTTGTTCGACGCCACGCTGTAGAAGACGAGGAGCTGCGTCGACTGCGCTCCGCCGACCTGCCCGCTGAACGCGACCGCCGCCGTGCCGCCCGGCTCGCCGTCGCTGTCTTGAACGATGATGCCGTTCGTGCCCGGCGGGCTCGTGAGGATCGCGTGCGAGCCGCCGGTGGCGACACGGTTCGCATCGAACACCTGTCCGTCGAGCTCCGGGGTCACGTTCACGCGCGTCCCGAGGAACACCGCTGTGAGACTGCCCGCGGTCGCGGCGGCGCCAAATCCGTAGTTGGGACTGGCCGCGCTGACGAGCGGCGCGCCATACGGAGTTCGCGATCGATCGTCGATGAGCCCGTTGCAATCGTTGTCCTTGTTGTCGCAGATTTCGCGCGCGCCGGTGAAGACGGTCGCGTCGTTGTCGTCGCAGTCGTCGCCGCCCACGCATCCGAACGCGAGGTGTCCGTCGCCGTCGACGTCTTGTCCGGCTTGCGCCATGTGGCTGCACGCCTTCGTCGCCTCGGTGCAGACGTCCTTGATGCACGCGCTGTGGCTGTCGCACGGCGTGTCGAGCGCGGCTGCGCAACATCCCGCGAAGCAGCGCTCCGGTCCGTTGCAGAAGAGTTGGTCGTCGCATTGATCGTTCGACGAGCAGCTCCGGCAAGCGTCGCTCGTTCCGCCGTCGGGCATTTGCGTGCAGACCGCACCCAACGCGCACTGATGCTTGAAGCAGCAGGTTCCGGCGCCCGGACAGTCGATGGCGGTGTTGCATTCGTAGACGCATCGTCCGCTCGTGCAGACGAGCGGCGGAGTGCAGTCGCTCGGGTGCACGCACGCGTTTCCGAAGCCGTCGGGCGCGTCGGCGCCGCCGTCGAGCGGAGGCGCGCCGCCCACGCACCGCCCGGCGCTGCACGTCTCGTCGGATCGGCAGTCGACCTGCGCGCGACACTCGACCGTGCACACCGCGTTCTTGCAGAACAGACCGTCCGCGCAGTCGCTGTTGAGAACGCACGGCACGCCGCTCGCGCCCGCGTCGCCCGCCGAAGGGAGCCCGCCGTCGACGAGCTCCGATGGCTCGGCGCACGCGCCGCCGGCGCAGACCTGGCCGGTGATGCAGTCGCGATCCGTGCTGCACCCGTTTCTGCATTGCGCGTCACGCGCGCACACTTGCCCGATCGGACACGTCGCGTTCGATACGCACGAGCGCTCTTCGGGGAGCTGGCAAACCGAGTACGGGCGATCGCTCTCGATGCAGCGCTGCGTCGACGGGCAGTCGCGCGTCGCCGAGCACTGGTTGTGGCAGCGCTGAAACGCGCAGACGAGCGGCGTGTTGCAGTCCGAGTTGATGTTGCATCCTTCGGCGATGCCGTGGCCGGACGCGTCCGTCGAAGACGAGCACGCGATGACGAGGACAGCGCCGCACGCCGCCGCCGCGAGACTCCGTACGAGGCGCATGACACCAAGACTACCCGATCACCCGCCTGCCAACGTGACGTAGACGACGGGGATCGCGACGCCGATCGCGACGAAGATCGCGCCGCGTCCGATCATCCCTGCTCTCCCCTTCAACATGAACATCCCGCTCATCGCGAGGAACAAGAGCGCCGCGGCGTAGGTGTCGGCGGCGTAGCTCCACGCTTTCTTGCCGCGGTTCAAGTGCAGCCAGTTGGCGGCGCGGAGCAAGAAGCGCGGCTTCTGTTCTTGATCGAGCACGTGCCCAGTCTTCACGTTCACGTGGAGCGTGCGGTGGTCGAAGAGGATCTCGACCTCGTCGTCGGTGCGGTACACCTCCTTGGGCTTCTCGCGCACGTCGAGCTTCGCGCCGACCACGCGCGCGAGCTCTTGATCGTCATCGGGGAGCGGCACCGCGATCTCCGTCTCGCGTGTGTAGTTCCGAAAGTTCGGATCCCACTCCGCCACGTGGTTCACCGCGAGTCCCGAGAGCGCATAGACGAACGTGAGGCCAACCGCGGTGTAGCCGACGTCGCGATGGATGGCGCGCAAGAGAGGTCGCCACTGAAATTTCTTCGACGCCTTCTTCGGCGCGTCAGCCATACCGCTCCTCTTTCCACGGGTCCGCGTGGTTGTGGTAACCGCGCGTCTCCCAGAATCCCGGGCGATCGACGTCGCTGAAGCGAATGCCGGTGAGCCACTTCGCGCTCTTCCAGAAATAGAGATCCGGGATGATCGCGCGGACCGGAGCGCCGTGCGCGCGCGCGAGCGACTCGCCGTCGATCTTGTGCGCGACCATCGCGTTGGCGCGCATCGCTTCGCGCAGCGGAACGTTCGACGTGTAGCCGTGCGCCGCTTCGAAGATGACATAGCGCGCGGAGCTCTTCACCTTCGCGCGCGCGGCGAGATCCGTGAATTTGACGCCGGTGAATCGCGCGTCGAGGACGGTCCACTTCGTCACGCAATGAACGTCGCTCGTGATGTCGGTCTGCGGCATCTTGAGGAGCTCGGCAAAATCGATCGTGAACGGGCTCTCGACCTCGCCGTACACCTTGAGGCGAAACGCGCCCGGGCTCGCGTCCCCTTCGTCGCCGCCCATCGGTCGCATGCGCTTCAACAAATATTGATTCGGCGGAAGGCGCGGGCGTCCGTCGGGGCGCTTCGAATCGCGCGCGCGCCGCTCCTCTTCCGAGTCGGCCAGTACGTACGCGGTGCCGCCGAGCGCGGTGATGATCGTCCCGGCGGTCAACGACCGCAAGAACGTGCGCCTCTGCATCGAGGGGTGAAACATGTCGGGGTCAGACTTCAACGGCTCGCCTCCTGCCAAGTCTACGCGCGAGCCGGCACAAAGGTTACGCGGCACCGTACGAAGCGGAGAGATCGTGTGCGGCGCGGCGCCCCGACTTCGTGATAATTCTCGAATGGATGAGTGAAGGTGACGACGCGAGCGGCTGGGAGGCGAAGCTCGGCACGTTCGGCCACGCGCTGCTGAACGCGGCCAACGCGGCGGGCATCGGCGTCGCGGTGACGCTCATCGACGAAGAGACACCGCGAAACGTGTTCGTCAGCGATCGGCTCGCCGCGATCTTCGGTCGCACGCCGACCGAGATGTGCGAAGGCGCGCCGATGGGATTCATCGCACCCGAGGACGTCGCGCACGCGCGCTCGCGCTTCGCGCAGCGTAACGCCGGCGCGCGCGGTCGATGGAGCTACGAGCTCAACGGGGTTCGTCCCGACGGTCAACGCGTCCCGATCGAGATCGCCGTCGGTGACGCCGTGTTCGACGGACGAAACGCGACGGTGACCTTCGTCACCGACATCTCCGAGCGCCGTCGGTCGGAGGACGCCGCGCGTCGCACCGAGGCACGGTTCCGTTCGCTGATCGAAGCGGTCCCCGAAGCGATCGGGATCATGCGAAACAATCGGTTTCTCTACGCGAACCCCGCGTACGTCCGCGTGCTCGGGTTCGCGAACCTCGACGACCTGCTCGCGACGACGCTGGACCAGCTCGTCCACGCCGACGACGTCGCGACGCTGCGCGCGCGCGGCGAGCACATCCTCAGCACCGGGACGGCGCTCCCGCCGCAGCTCTATCGCGTGATTCGTCAGGACGGGACGACGAGGCTCCTCGAGGTCGCGTCGGTGCCGTTCGAATACGAAGGCGGCCCCGCGGTGCTCGGGATCGGCCGCGACGTCACCGAGCGGTCGCGCATGGAGGCGCAGCTACTCCAAGCGGATCGTCTGGCAGCGCTCGGCACGCTCGCAGCGGGCGTCGCGCACGAGGTGAACAACCCGCTCGCGTACTTGACGCTCAACCTCGAGTGGCTCGCGCGCCAACTGCCCGAGCTCGCGCGCGATCCGTCGCGTCTGCAAGCGTTGTCGCTCATGCTCGAAGAAGCGCGGCACGGCGCGGAGCGCGTCGGCGCGATCGTGCGCGATCTTCGCGCGTTCTCCCGGGTCGATGGCGAGACGCGAGGCCCGGTCGATCTTCGCGCGGCGGTGGCCTCGGCGATCAAGATGGCGGCTCACGATCTGCGGCATCGCGCGAAGGTCGTGACCGAGATCGACGACGGGGTGCCGCCGGCGTGGGCGAACGACGCGCGCCTCGAGCAAGTGCTCCTCAATCTCCTGCTCAACGCGATGCAGGCGATGGATGAGACCGCGATCGCTCGCAACGAGATCCGTGTCTCGGTTCGCGCGTGGCCGCCGGGCCGCGTGGTGATCGAGATCGCCGACAACGGCGGGGGCATGCCCGCGGAGACGGCGCGGCAGATCTTCGATCCGTTCTTCACGACCAAGCCGGTCGGGACGGGCCTGGGGTTGTCGATCTGCCATAGCATCGTGACGTCGTTCGGCGGGCGCATCTCCGTGCAGAGCCGCCTCGGCGAAGGGAGCACGTTCCGCGTCGAGCTACCGACGCGGCGCAACGTCGCCGACAGCGCGCCGCCACCGCCTCCATCGACGGCGGGCGACGAAGACAGCGCCGTCTCGCGCCGCGCTCGCATCCTCGTGATCGACGACGAAGTGGCGATCGCGAACACGCTTCGCGAGCTCTTGCAGGTCGACCACGACGTCACGGCGTTGACGTCGGCGGCGGCGGCGCTCGAGCGAATCCAGGGCGGAGAGACGTTCGACGTCGTCTTCTGCGATCTCATGATGCCGCACATGAGCGGGATCGATCTCTACGAGCGGCTCCGTGAAGACAGGTCGGGCCTTGAGCGCCGCGTCGTCTTCATGACGGGCGGCGCGTTCACGTCGCGCGCCGCCGATTTCCTCGCGCGGGTGCCGAATCGTCGCATCGAGAAACCATTCGCGCTCACGACGATCGAGCAGATCGTCCGGACGATCGTGCGCGCCGCCGACGCGGACCAGCAGGGCGTCGCCTGATGCCGCGTCTGATCTCGTTGTCGTACTCGCCGTGGTCGGAGAAGGCGCGTTGGGCGCTCGATCATCACGGCATCGCGTACGACGAGACCGAGTACATGCCGATGCTCGGCGAGCCGGGGCTCCGCTTCGTGACGCGGCGATTCACCGGAAAGGTGACGGTGCCGGTGTACCTCGACGGCGACGCCGTGCTCGGCGACTCGCTCGACATCGCGCGACACGCCGAGCGCATCGGGCGCGGGACGCCGCTCTTTCCTGCGAAGCACGAGGCGGCGATCCGCGAGTGGAGCGCGCGCAGCGAGGAGGCGCTCGCGGCGGCGCGCGCGATCGTGCTGGCGAAGACGCTCGCGAGCGACGATGCAAAGAGAGAGCTCTTGCCGAAGCGACTCCGCGCGCTCGGGCTCGCGCCGATGGCGGCGGTGGGGCTGTCGTTCGTCGCGCGCAAATACGCGGCTCCGATCGAGCAGATCGATGCGCAGCGCGCGATCGTTCGAAGCGTGCTCGTGCTTCTTCGCTCGGCGCTCGGCGGCAAGCACCACGTCGTCGGCGACGCGCTCACGTACGCGGACATCGCGATGGCGGCGGCGGTGCAGATCGTCAAACCCGTCGACGATCGTTTCATCCGCTTGAAGCCCGCGACGCGCCTCTGCTGGACCGACGACGCGCTCGCCGCCGAGCTCACCGACATCGTCGCCTGGCGCGACACGCTCTACGATGCGCATCGCCGCGCGAGTGTATGATCGGCCTATGTCGACTCCGCTGAGCCCCTGCCCTTCGTGCGGTCGTCACGTCCGCGCCGCCGCGACGTGTCCATTTTGCTCCGCGCCGATCGACGCGCGGAGCACCATCGCGCGCGTCGCGATCGTCGTCGCGCTCGGAGCAGGCGTCGCGGCGGCGGCGGCGGCGTGTGCAGCCGCCCCACCGGCTCCGCTCTACGGCGGCCCGCCGCCCAACATGGATCGCGGCGACGCCGGTACAGCGCCATCCGCGGATCCGGCGAACCCTCCCGTGGGGCCGTCACCAACCGCGACGCAGCCGCGCGGCCCGGCCGCGATGTACGGCGCGCCGCCACCACCCGAACAACCTTGAGATTTGAACAGGGAGATCGGGAGGTTTCTTTTTCTTGAATCTCAATCCTCCCGATCTCCCTGTGAAACTTCCTAGTTCGCCGCGAGCGTGACCGCGAACGCCGGCACCTTTCCTCCGCGCGCGATCCGATTCACGCCGTAGATCGCGTCCATCGCGGCGATCATCTCCTCGTAGCGCGTGTCGTTCGACGTGTGGAGCACCGCGCGATCGCGTCCGAGATCGGTCGGGGCGCGCGTCGTCCCTTCGGTCTTCCACTCCTTCTCGACCGCCGTCGCGAGATCTGCGAAGCGCACGCCGCCTCCCGCCGCGGTCATCGCGCGACGCGGAACGTCGAGCGATCGCAGCACGACACCGTCTCGCCGCCACGTGAGGACGAACCGATCCGCCGCGTGCATGTCGACGTGCAGCTCCTTCGGCTTCTCGCAGACGCCGTTGCACGGCTCGCCGGTGTCGGGTCCCGGCACGTTCGCGCTCGCGTCGAGGCGCGCCATCGTCGACCACACCGCCGTGATCAACAGGAACGCGATCGTGACCATCAAGAGATCGATCATCGGGATCATGTTGATCTCCGAGTCGAGTGTTCTCCGCCCGCGCTTGCCCCCTTCGACGCTGACTCCTGCCATGGATGACCTCCTGTTCGAGAGACCGCCGACGACGCCGATGCCTTGGGCGCCCGCGTGGCGTCATGTTCGAAAGCGGCGCGCGCACGGAAAAGTTCAGCCCTGCGGCCAGAAGGTGGGATCCGGTACTATCCGGACCTCGATGCTCCCCGACGCGACCCCGTCCCTCGATCGGCTCGTCGCGCAAGCGGTGGACGAGGCGGCGACGGCACGAGCGGACGCGGTCGAGCCGATTCATTTGCTCATCGCGGTGCTCGGACATCTCTCGCCCGAGGAGCTCGCGCGGGTCGCGTCGGCGGGCGTCGACGTGGACACGGTACGCGGAGATCTTCGCGCGTTCGCGACGAGCGAAGGGAAAAAGCACGATCGCGAGCCGTCACGCGTGTCGTCGCGCGTCACGTTCCTCCTCGAGAAGGCGCGGGGCTACGCAACGCGCGCCGAGCGCGAGGCAGCGCCGATCGACGTGCTGTCCGCGCTCATGAAGTACCGCGACGACGCGATGAAGCGCTTCCTCGCGCGCGCGAAGATCGCGCCGCGCGACGTCCTCGAAAAGGTCGCGGACGTGCCGGCGCCGCGTCGCCCGACCGTTCGACCATCGGCGCCGCCGAGCGCTCCGGATCGCAAACCGCATCCGCCGACGCCGACGCTCGATCGCTTCTCGAAGGATCTCACGCAGCTCGCGCGCGACGGCCGCATCGAGCCGGTCCTCGGACGCGAGGCCGAGACGAAGCAGATGATCCGCGCGCTCCTGCGCAAACAGAAGAGCAACCCGGTGCTCGTCGGCGACGCCGGCGTCGGGAAGACCGCGGTCGTCGAAGGGCTCGCGCGTCGGGCGGTCGCCGACGACGCGCCGGAGGAGATCCGAGAGCTTCGCGTGGTCGAGCTCGTCATGGGAGCACTCGCCGCGACGTCGAAGTACCGCGGCGACTTCGAGGACACGCTCGTGAAGATCGTCGCCGAGGCCTCGGCGGATCGCGACCTCGTACTCTTCATCGACGAGATCCACACCCTGGTCGGCGCCGGCGGCGGCGCGCTCGACGCCGCGAACATCATGAAGCCCGCGCTCGCACGCGATGTCCTCCGATGCATCGGCGCGACGACACCTGCAGAATACAAGAAACACATCGAACGCGACGCGGCGCTCGAGCGACGCTTCCAGCCCATTCGGATCGAAGAGCCGACACGCGACCAAGCGCGCGCGATGCTCGAAGGGGCGCGGCCCGCGCTCGAGGCGCACCATCACGTCTCGGTCGACGACGACGCGATCGACGCGGCGATCGATCTGTCGATTCGTTACCTCCCCGAGCGACGCCTTCCCGACAAGGCGCGCGATCTGCTCGATCAGGCCGCGGCGAGTCGACGTTTTCTCACGCTGTCGCCGCGGCGCGCGAAGCGTGGACGCGCTGCGGTGTCGCGCCACGACGTCGCAGCGGTGATCGCCGAGTGGACCGGCATTCCCGAGGAGCGGCTGACGGAGAATCTCCAGCGTCGACTGCTCGACATGGAGGCGGCGCTGAAGGCGCGCGTCGTCGGACAAGATCACGCGGTCATGGCAGTCGCGGAGGTCGTGCGCACGGCGATGGTGGGTCTCGCGGATCGCCGCCGTCCGTACGGCGTGTTCCTCTTCCTCGGTCCGACCGGCGTCGGGAAGACCGAGCTCGCGAAGGCGCTCGCCGAGTTTCTCTTCGATGATCCACGCCACCTCGTGCGCGTCGACATGTCGGAGTACGGCGAAGAGCACGCGGTCGCACGCCTCGTCGGCTCGCCGCCCGGATACGTCGGCCACGCGGAAGGCGGGCAGCTGACGAACGCCGTCGCGCGGATGCCTTACTCGGTCGTCCTCTTCGACGAGATCGACAAAGCGCATCCGAAGCTCGCCGATCTCTTCTTGCCGATCTTCGACGAAGGACGCGTCACCGACGCGCAAGGCAAGACGGTCGACTTTCGCAACACGGTCATCATCATGACGAGCAACCTCGGCGCGGAGGCGTGGGCGTCGCCGAAGCGCGCGCTCGGTTTTCGCGCGAACGACGACGACGCTCCGATGGTGGACGTCGGCATCGCGTTCGCGCCACCGCGCGCCGATCTCCTCCCCAAGGCACTCGCGGGATTCTTCCGACCGGAGCTCTTGAACCGCATCGGTCGCGTCGTCCCATTCAAGCCGCTCGGCGTCACCGAAGTGCGCCTCATCATCGACAAGATCCTCCGCGACGTCCGCGCGCGCCTCGCCGACAAAGAGATGACGCTCGACGTCGACGCGGACGCTTACGACGCGCTCGCCACGGCAGGATATGCGCCCGATCGCGGCGCGCGCGAGATGGAGCGCGTCATCGAACGGCAAGTCGTGCAACCCATCGCGACCGGTCTCCTCGACGGCACGTTCGCGCGCGGATCGCGGGTGCGCATCGTGCCGGGAGCCGGCGGCGTGACCGTTCGGTTGTCGGGCGAAGCGCGCGCGAGCGCTACTTGATGATCGTCGAGCAGCCGACGACGATCTTGACCTGCGCCATCGCGACCCCCTTCACGTCCGAGCACGCCTTGCCGATGAGCTCGACCTTGCCGTCGGGCGTGTAGTCCCAGCAGCCGTCCATCAAGCACATGTCGTTCGGGTCGCTGCGCTTCTTCAAGTCGACGGTCACGCCGTTGACCGTGTACGTGACGTTGATCTTGTTGCGATCGATCGTCCCGCCGTCCGCGTTCGGCAGCTCGAAGATGCAACCGAGGACCTTGCCGCGGATCTGCTCGATCGCCGCAGCGAGCGTCGCCGCCGAATAATTTCCGGTCGTCATGTCGAAGTGGCACGACACGCTCGGATCGCCGCCCGCCTTGGTGTACGCGCGACCGGTGCACGCGGGATCGACGGTCTCGGGCGAGCCGGCGAATGCGTACGCGCTGAGCGCGTTGCGAACGTGGTACGGCGGCTGCGTATTGGGGTCGCTGCCGTTCGTGTCGGCGCCCGGCACGCCGACGACGAACGTCGAGACGGGAGCCGTCGCGTCGTCGTGCCCGTTCTTCAGAAGCGTGACGATGTTGTCGGGGTTCTCCCAGTCCGGGCACATGACGCTGTCTTGGTACGACGGGCGCACCGGGTTCGACAACGACGTGCAGCCCGCGCCGCCGTCGGTGACGTAAAGGAGGATGCGCTTCACATTGGCGACGAGCTTCAGCGAATTGATTCCGTTCCGGAGCGCGTCGTACGTCGGGTTGCCATCGCCGGTGCCGTCGGTGACGGGCGCGTTCGAGCTGGTGGTGAGCCACGCGTAGATCTCGTGACGCACGCCGGTGCCGGCGTTCGACTTGTCGGCGCCGGCGGGCTTCAACGCGACCTGCGCGAGGCCCGACGTCGCGCACGCGACGCTGGGGACGAGACCGGCGAGGCACGGAGGCGCCGCGGTCGTACCACTCGGAAACGCCATGAGGCCGAGCGTCATCGAGTCGAATGGATCTTGATCGATCGCCGCGACGATCGCCTGCTGCGCGAAAGCGAACTTGCTGCTACTGGCCATCGTGCCGCTTCGATCGAGATCGATGAGGAGCGCGGCGGGCGACTGATGCGCTTGGAAGTTGCCGGTCGCACAACCCGCGAACTGATCCGAGAGCGCGTCGAGAGGGAGGCCACCGTCGTCGGCGACCGAGGCGTCACTGTCGCCGAAGCCGTTCGACTTCGAGCTGCCGCAGCCGCCTATCCCCACGAGCGTTGCGAACGACGCGATCGCCAGAACACCGGCGAAGCGGCCAAGACGAAAGGAATGCATGTGTTCCCCCAACTGGTTCGAACCTACCACGCCGTCAGCGACGCGCGCTGGGCTGCACGACGAACGCGCGCGCGCCGCAGCGCACGCAGAAGCGCGATCCGGGGCGGATCTCGCTGCCGCAGAAAACGCACGGCGGCGGCGGTTTGACCGCGCCACCGCACGCGGGGCACGCGCGCTCTTCGACCGCGACTTGCGCGCCGCACGTCGCGCACGATCCTGCGACCGCCGTCGCTTCATCGACACGCGACGAGTCGGACAACGTGTCGGGAGCCGCCGCTTGCCGCATCCGCGATGACGAGCGCTGCTTTCGAAGCCACGTCTCGGTCGACGGGTCCATCGTCAGCGAAAGCCCTTCGATCGCCACGACGCCGAGTCCGAGCGGCGCGAGCGCCTGCCCGAGACGGTTGGCGAGATCGACCTCGACCTCGTGGCGGACCTCAGGTCCGATCGCGTCGAGCAAGGAGCAGCTCGTCTGACGCGCCGCCGCGCTGACCGAAGCGAAGACCGCTTGGGTCACCAGATCGACGACGCGCAAGCGAAACGACGCGGGGTCGCCGGCGGCGCGCTGCGCTTCGACGATCGCGCGGACATCGCGCGCGTCGGTGAGGACGCGCACCTGCGCGGTCACCTTTGCTTCGAGGAGCGACTGCGGATCGAGCAGCGCGCGTTCGACCGGTCCCACCTCCACGATCGGCGCTTCGCCCGCACGCCCCATGCGAAGTAGGTTAGCAGCAACCTGGTATGCTCGCGCGCGCCGATGCCGCACGCGACGCTCACCGTGCAGACGCTCCTCTACGCGCGCGAGCTCGCCAGCGGCGACTTCGCGATCGCGCCCGTCGTGGACCCGACTCTCGCGAGCTTCGGTCCGGAGGCGTCGTGCCTCGCCGAGCAGCGGCTCTTCCTCACGGAGTTCCTCGCGCGCGCGGCGCCGGAGATCGTCGCGCGGTTCGCGCTTCCGGAAGGCGTGGCGCTGCGCGAGGTGGACGTGTTGGTTCCGCGCGAAGGTCTGACGCGACGCCTGCAGATCGACGCGCCGCTTCGAATCGCGGGGATCGTGATCCCGGCGGAGCGCGGCGCGTGGGTCATCGTGCCGGCGATCGATCACACGTTCTTCGTCGCGGCGGGCGACGACGTGGACGAAGCGATTCGCGCGGAGACGTCGCGCATGGCGGGCGCGCTCGATTTGTCGGCGTGGCAGTACCTGCAGCTGTTCCCGCCGCGCGCGCACGCGCTCGTGCCTGTGGAGATCGACGTCGAGCGAATGGAGCGCGCACCGACGGGGCGCACGGCCGCGCGAAAGGCGCTCGTCGACGCGGAGCGGAGGCGGTGGGCGATCGAGGTGCTCGAGTCAGTCGCGACTCCGCTCGATCCCGGCGACGCGCCGCCGCTCGTCGGACGCGACGCGGAGATCGCGCAGCTCGCCGCGCTCATTCGTTCGCACGAGCGGAGCGCGGTACTCGTCACGGGAGGGCACCTCGAAGGGAAGACCGCACTCGTCCGCGCAGCCGTGCGCGGCGCCGGTGGGAGCGAGCCGCTGCGGGCGTACGCGACGTCGGGCTCGCAGCTCATCGCCGGGATGAGCGGCCTCGGACAGTGGCAAGAGCGCCTGCGACGCGTGATGGAAGCGGCGGAGGTGCTCGACGCGACGCTCTACTTCGAGAGCATCGCGGATCTCCTCGGCGATCGTCCCGACGGCGGCGTCGATCTGCCGGCCGCGATGAAGCCGTGGCTCGAAGAGGGGCGCGTTCGGATCCTCGGCGAGCTGCGCACCGAACTCCTCGAAGCGGCGGAGCGAAGGCACTTCGGCTTCCTCGCGTTCTTCACGCGCGTGCGCCTCGCGCCGCTCGACGCCGCGCGCACCGTCGAGGCGCTCCGAGGTCGACTCGCATTCGAAGCGCGACGCGAGCCCGACGCGCCGCGCCTGCGCGACGACGCCGTCTTGCCGCTCGTCGATCTCGCGGAGCGTTACTTGCCGTACCAGTCGTTCCCCGGCAAAGCGATGCGCCTCTACGACGAGCTCCGCGCGATGGAGCACGACGTCGCGGGCGAGCCGGGCGCGGCGCGCTTGCTCGACGTCGACCGCGTGTACGAGCTCTTCAGCGTGCGCACGGGCGTCCCCGCGTTTCTCTTGCGGCAAGATCGCGCGCTCGACGTCGCCGACGTCGTCGCTCACCTCGGTCGGCGCGTCATCGGACAAGACGAAGCGGTCAAGCGCGTCGCCGACACGGTGTGCGTCGTGAAAGCGCAGCTTCAGCCGACGGGAAAGCCGCTCGCGACGTTCCTCTTCGTCGGACCGACCGGCGTGGGGAAAACCGAGCTCGCGCGCGCGCTCGCGACGTTCCTCTTCGGCTCCGCGGAGCGCATGGTCCGCTTCGACATGAGCGAGTACGCCGACGCCGGCGCGGCGGAGCGGCTGATCCGCGGCACCGATCGCGCCGACGGTCTGCTCACGCGACGCGTGCGCGATCAACCGTTCGGGATCGTGCTCCTCGACGAGATCGAAAAGGCGCACGCCGCCGTCCTCGATCTCCTCCTTCAAGTGTGCGGCGAAGGGCGTCTCACCGACGCACGCGGTCGCACGGCGTTCTTTCACGACACGATCGTCGTGCTCACGAGCAACCTCGGCGCGACGTCGCAACGCGCGAGCGTCGGCTTCGGCGGCGAAGCGTCGACGACGCCCGACGCCGCACGCGCCCACTACGCGCGTGAGGTCGAGCGATCGTTTCGACCGGAGCTCGTCAACCGGCTCGATCGCATCGTCACGTTCTTCCCGCTGTCGCGCGCGACGATCGCGGACGTCACGCGGATCGCGATCGATCGACTTCGCTCACGGCGCGGCGTGCTCGAAGGGCGCCTGCGTCTCGAGCCGAGCGACGCGGCAGCGGCCGTGCTCGCTTCGTCGGGATACTCCGAAGCGTACGGCGCGCGCGCGCTGCGTCGGGCCGTAGAGGACGAGCTCGTCACGCCCATGGCGCGCTTGCTCTCGGGGCTCGGCGATGGCGCGCGCGGCGCGACCGTACGCGTTCGCGCCGCGGACGAAGCGCGCGAGCGCGGGGAAGCCGCGGCGACGATCACGACCGATCGGCTCCGCGTCGAGGTCCACCGAGCGACGTCGACCGCGCGCGAGCGCGATGCGATCGATCTCCACGCCGTCGCCGAGATCCGGCGCGACGTCGATCGCTCGATGCGTCTCGACCGCATCGTGCAAGTCGACGAGCAGATCGCGCAGCTCGTGACGCAGCTCGGGTACGGCAAGCGCCGCGACGGCGACCGCCGCACGGCGTACGAGGTCTCGAACCTCCAAGCGGAGCACCACCGGCTCGCACAGATCTGGCGACGCCTCGCGGGTGCGCAGGCCGACGCGCACGCCGCAGAAGAGGTCGCGCTCATGGCGATGCGCGAAGGCGAGTCGATCGACGCGTTCGCGAGCGAAGCCCGCGACGTGCGCACGCGCTTCCGGCGCGAGCTGGTCCTCGCGCTGCTGGCGCTCGAGCCGCAGCGCGATCGGATCACGCTCCTGGTCGAGGATCACGCGGGCGGGATCGGCCTCCGTCTGTGGCTCGCGCCGCTCCTTCGCGATCTCGATCGACGCGGATGGCGCGCGACGCTGCACGCTCACGGCGCCACGCGCGACACGGCGTCGAGCGATTGGCCGGCGTCGCGCAAGTGGGGTCCGCCGCGAAACGCGACGTGGATGCTCGAGCGACTCGACGATCTCGAGACCGCGCCGCGCAACGTGCTCCTTCGATGCGAAGGCGCGTACGCCGGTGTGCTCCTCGCGCTCGAAGGGGGGCTTCACACCTACGTGCGTCCGCTTCACGACGTCGACAAAGCGTTCGTCACCGTGCGTCGCATCGCGATGCGGACCGCGCTCCTCGACAAAGAATGGAGCGCCGCGGCGCTCGTCCCGCACCCGCCGTCGGATGCGAACGTCCTCCGCCGCGTCCCCGCCACGCGCACGCTCGACGTCCCCGCGCGCAAGTTGACGATCGCAGGCGGCGCGCGAGTCTTCGACGACTGCGGCACCGACGACTACTTCACTCACCTCGAAGAGATCGCGCTCCTCCATCTCCTCCACGTCGAACAATCCGACCTCGATCGCGACGAGCTGTTCCTCGGCCCGCTCGACAACGACTACTGACCTTCATGTTCCTCACGGTCCCGGTCTACCAAAAGAAGGAGGGCGGTCAGCTCGAGTGGACGACGCTCGGGATCGGACCGCACACGCGAGCGCGGCGCGGTCGGCATCCGGGGAAGCTTCAGCAAGGGCTGACCGACGAGCTCCGCGACATCGTGGCGAAGCTCGAGCCGCGCGAGCTCGAGGCGTTTCAGCTCGCGCGCGGAACGCAGCTCGAACGCGTGCGCCTCGAATTGGTACTGCGAGGAGCCGGGCAGCGTCGCAAGGTGTCGGGGCTGTGCCCGCTCGTCGTCGAGCCGCGCTGGGCGTCGGAGTCGCGGCGCCTCGTGCTCGCGTACCATCCGCAGCGTCAGACCGAATGGTTTCCGGTGCGCGAAGGCGCGTCGCTCGTCGAGCAGGCGACGGCGTTCTTTCAGACGGCGTGGATCGATCTGGATGAAGAACAGATCGGCGAGCTCTGGTCGAACGGACGCGATCTGATCAAGCTCGTGTCGTTCGCGGCGACGCCGCGTTCGCTGCTCGATTCGCTCCCGAAGCGACCGCGCGGAGTCTGGGACGATCTTCGCGACGATCGCCGCGCCGAGCAGCGCAGCGGCGGCCTGAAGGTGCTGCCCGAGCTCGGCGTCAACCTGACGACACAAGCCGCGGAGTCGGCGCTCGAGATCGGATCGCCGCGTCCGGTGTTCCGCGAACAGCTCCGCCTCGCGCTGTGTGGCGCAAAGAAGCAGCCGGTCATCGTGGTCGGCGCACCGGGCGCCGGTAAGACGACATTGCTTCATCGCGCGGTCGCCGATCTTCTCTCGTCCGACGACTACGATACGCATCGCAATCTCGATCGCGCGCACGCGGTCTGGCGCATTGCGGGCAAGCGAATCATCGCGGGGATGAGCTACCTCGGCGATTGGGAGCAACGCTGCGTCGATCTCTTGGCCGACGTCCGTTCGGCGCGCGTCGTTCTCTTCGTCGAGGACTTGCACCTCTTCGGCCGCATCGGTCGCACGCGCGAGAGCGATCGCAACCTCGCCGACATCTTCCGCGGCCCTCTCGCGCGCGGCGAAATCGTCATGGTCGGCGAAGCGACGTCGGATCAGCTTCGTCAGCTCGAGGACGACGCGCCCGCGTTCGCGTCGCACTTCACGCGCATCCACGTTCCACCGGCCGACACGGCCGAGACGTTTCGCTTGATGGTGCACGAGATGCGCGCACTCGAGCCGCGGCACGACGTCGCGTTCGCGCCCGACGCGCTCGCGGCGACGCTCGACGTCGGCGCGGCGCTCCTGCCGGGTCACGCGCTCCCGGGGAAGGCGATCGATCTGATGCGGCAGCTCGCGCGCGACGGTGCCGGCACGGCGGAACGAACACGCCCACTCGCCGCGCGCGACGTGCTCGCGCTCTTGTCATCGCGCACAGGGCTGCCGCGCGCGCTCATCGAGCCCGGAACGGCGCTCGATCCAAAGGACGTCGAAGCGCAGCTCGGATCGCAGGTGATGGGGCAGCCCGAGGCGGTTCGCGCGGCGACGGATCTCGTCGTGCGGATCAAGACGGGGCTCGTCGATCCGTCGCGTCCGTACGGCGTGCTCCTCTTTGCCGGACCGACCGGCACCGGGAAGACCGAGCTCGCGAAAGCGCTCGCCGAGTACTTGTACGGAAGCGCGTCGCGCCTCTTGCGGTTCGACATGAGCGAGCTCTCCGGAAGCGATGCGGCGGCGCGGCTCGTCGGCGATCGCTGGGCGCCCGACGGGATCCTGACACGCGCGGTACGCGAGCAGCCGTTCGTCGTCGTCCTCCTCGACGAGATCGAGAAGGCGCACCCGCGCGTCCACAATTTGCTTCTGCAGATCTTCGACGAGGGGCGGCTGACGGACGCGGCGGGCGAGACCGCGAGCTTCACGAACGCGGTCATCGTCATGACGTCCAACCTCGGGGCACGTTCGCGCGCGGCGGTCGGCTTCGCAGAAGAGGGCGACGCGGCGGAGAAGCTTCGCGAAGAGGCGTCACGGCACGAGCACCTCGAGGCGGTCCGCGCGTTCTTCTCGCCGGAGCTCTTCAATCGGATCGATCGCGTCGTGCCGTTCCGCCCGCTCACGCGCGAGTCGGCGCGCGCGATCGCGGCGAAGGAGCTCGCGAAGCTCTTGTCTCGACGCGGCCTCGTCGATCGGCACGTCTTCGTGACGACGCAGCCGGGCGTCGTCGATCGTGTCGTGCGCGACGCGTTCCGCGCACCGGACGGCGCGCGCTCACTCAAGCGGTGGCTCGAGAACACGATCGCAACGCGCCTCACCGAGCACCTGGTCGGCTCGCCGCCGGCGACGATGCAGCTCGTCGAGCTCATCGAGACCGAGGCTGGGATCTCCGTCCGCGCCGAGTCGCTCCGCGAGCGCGATGCCGTCGACGCGACGTGGGAGCTCGAACGCTTGGAGAAGCTCCCCTTCGCCGCGATCGAAGCGTACGTCGCGAACGAGGTCCGCTTTCTCGGCGAGCTCGCAACCGGGCCCGAGCTCGAGTCGCTCTCCGAAGAGATCCGTCATCACCTCCGGCAGCACGGCCTCGGCCATCGCGAGAGCGCCGATCAGCTCTTCAACCTCGAGGCGATGCGCACGCAGATCCACGACTTCGGTGCGCGCATGGATCGCCTCACGCGCGCGTTTCGCGGCGACGAGTACGACGAGCTCGAGCTCACGTCGCTCGGATACGCCGCGTTGCCCAAGGACGGGCACGTGCAGCGCGTGCGTTTGTTCGATCGCCGATCGACCGTCCTCGCGCCACCGCGTCCGGTGCGCGCCGAGCTCCTCGAGTGCATCGCGGAGTCCGCGTTCCTTCGTCGCGCGCTCGGGCGCGTTCGCGATCCGTCGCAGCACGCGGCGTTTCTCGACGTCGCGCGCGTCGGCGATCCGGCGAAGGTCGGGCGCTTCGGGATCGCCGAGAACGGGCTCTTCGAGTGGCTCGCGCGCGCGTACGCCGAAGGACGCGGCGAGTGCCACGGGTTCGCAGCGCAGACGCTCGACGGTCGCGTCGTCGAAGGGAGCGGCGAGCAGCTCGACGACGCCGTCGCTGCCGGGCTTCGCCGCGTCGTGGTGAAGCAGGTCGGCCTCGGCGTCCTCGACTTCTTCGAGCTCGAGACCGGGTGCCACATTCGGCATTCGCTGAGCGCACCGCCCGAAATCGCGCGCGTTCACGTCTCTGCCGCGGGCGCGGATCGATCTTCGGCGTCGGTCCTCGCCGAGCCGATCGCGCAGCGCCTTCTCCCTGCCGTGCGCACGATTCGCTTCGAGCCGAGCCGCCGCCCCGGCCAGGCGAGCGCGCTGGCGCTCGAGGACTACGCCATGGCCGTCGCGCTGGATCTCCAAGTGCGCGAGCTACGCGACGCGCTCGATCGCCTCTGGCAGATCCGCATGTCGCGCGCGAAAGGAGCGGAGAGCTGATGGCCCGCTCGCTCCGCGTCTACTTCGTCGGCCATCGCGAGGATCGCGTGAGCGGCATCCTCATGCGCGCGATCGATCGACCGACCGACGAGCCCCCGCCCACGGCGATCGGCGAGTCACTAGAAGACGTGTACAGACAACTCGAAGTGCTCGTCGCGGCGCTCGAAGCGAAAGAGCGCGGGGTGATCGAACGCTTCCTGTGGGAGGAGGATCTCGCGACGCGCGACGTCGCAGTCCTCGTGCACCCCCAAGCGGCAGTGAAGAAGCGAATGGTGATCGGCAAGACGGAGATCCCGCTCCGCATGACGTTCGTCTACGCCAAGCTCGCGGCCGGAGGCTTCCGCGTGATGCTCCCGCGTTTTGGCTGGTGGTTCGTTCTCGAGGATCTCGCGCTCGCGCAAGAGGTGCTCGCAGGCGCGCTCGGCGCCGCGCTGCTCGGCGCGACCGGCAAGTCGGTCTACGATTTTCGACGCGAGGGCGACGAGTGGGTCAACGAGTGGAACCCGCGCTTCCTGCGCCGCGACGGACACGACGCGAAGGACGACGACGCAACCGCGCGCCCGACGCTCGACGCCGTCGCTGAAGAGCTCGTCGACAAGGCCGCGCGCGGCAAGCTCCCGCCGACGGTAGGCGACTGGCCCGATCTCGCGCCGAGCGCGTCTCTGTTCGATCGCGATCCGCTCCCGTCGATCCTCCTCGTCGGCGGCGCGGGCGTCGGCAAGACGACGTGGGTGCGCCGACTCGCGCGCCTGTTCGCGCAGCGACGGCGCGACGCGGGCGCGCGAAGCACCGCGCCGATGCCGAAGATCTGGTCCACATCCGCGGATCGCCTCCTCGCCGGGATGGTCTACCTCGGCATGTGGCAGAAGCGTTGCCTCGATCTCGTGCGCGAGCTCTCGCACGAAGGCGACTACCTCTACGTCGATCGCTTGGTGTCGATCGCTCGACCGCAGCCGGACGGAGCGTCGATCGCCGAGATCCTCCAGCCGGCGATGCTCGCCGACGAGATCAGCGTCATCGCCGAATGCAGCGAAGAAGAGCTCGAGCTCTGCCAACGGCGCGCAGCGTCGCTCGTCGGCGCGTTTCGCATCGTCCGAGTCGACGAGCTTCCCGCGCATCGGATGCCCGCGCTCCTCGATCTCTACCAACAGAAGAAGGACGCGCTGCAGCTCCACCCGTCGGCGCTTCAGCGCGCGGTCCTTCACCTCGCGACGTTTCAGCGCGATCTGCGCTTCCCTGGAAAGGCGTTTCGCTTTCTCGATTGGCTCTCGCAATCGAGCGGCGCGAAGGGCGACGAACGGCGAACGTTGTACCCGCGCGACGTCTCCGAGGCGTACTCGCGCTGGTCGGGGCTGCCGATCGATCTCGTCTCGGACGATCGCGCGGTGTCGCACGCGGATCTCGCGGCGCAGCTTCGGCGCGGCGTCATCGGGCAGGATCACGCGTGCGAGATCGCCGCGAAGGTCCTCGCGCGGCTCAAGGCGGGGCTCGACGATCCCGACAAGCCGTGCGGGACGCTCCTCTTCGTCGGTCCGACCGGCGTTGGAAAGACCGAGCTCGCGAAGCAGCTCGCCGCGTACCTCTTCGGCGACGCGAAGCGAATGATCCGCGTCGACATGAGCGAATACATGCTCGGCGGCTCGGCGCAGCGACTGCTCGCGGTCGGCGACGGTACGCAGAGTCTCGCCGAGCGCGTGCGCGCGCAGCCGCTCAGCCTGGTCTTGCTCGACGAGCTCGAGAAGGCGCATCCCGAGGTGTTCGATCTGTTGCTCGGCGTCCTCGGCGAAGGCCGCCTCACCGACGAGCAGGGACGGCTCGTCGATTTTCGGATGACGGTGATCGTGATGACCTCGAACCTCGGCGTCTCCGATGCGGCGAAGGTCGGCTTCGAGTCGTCGGCGCCGCGCGACTACGAGCGCGCCGTGCGCGATCACTTCCGACCCGAGCTCTTCAACCGCATCGATCACGTCGTGAGCTTTCGGCGTCTCTCGCGCGAGGACATCGCGCGCATCGTCGACCTCGCGCTCGACGAGACGTCACGCCGCACCGGCCTCGTCCGCAAGAACCTCCGTCTCGACATTCACCGCGACGCGCGCGCGCGACTCGCCGAGCTCGGCTACAGCCCGCACCGCGGCGCTCGCCCGCTCAAGCGCGCGATCGAAGAGCACGTCGTCGCGCCGATCGCTGCGCTCCTCGCGCGCGAGCCCAAGCTCAAGGACGCGACGATCGTTCTCGACGCGAAGCTCGTCGTCACGATTCGCAGGTGATCCGCTATGGCTTCGCGAGCTTCATGACCGCGCCCGAGGTCGGATCGTTCGTCGTCCAGTAGATCGCCTTGTCGTCGAGCGCGATCCCGAACGGCTCCGCCTGCTTGGCGAGGACGGTGACGCCGCCGCCACATCCCGTCATCGGGCACATGGAGATCGCGCCGTTCGGTCCGAAGGTCGTCCAGTAGACACCCGAGTCGTCGACCGCGATGTCCCATGCACCGCCCTGCCCTTCGGCGAAGATCTGCGGCGTGCCACCGTCCTTCGCGCGGTACATCACCAAGCCGTCGCCCGCGGTCGTCCAGTAGATGTTCGTCGCGTCGACCGCGATGTACGCGGGGCTCAGCTGCCCTTGCGCGAGCTTCTCCGCGATACCCCCGCGCTTCGGAATGCGCAGGACGGTGCCGTCGGTCGGATCGACGCCGAGCCCTTCGTTTACCCAATAGACGTACGTGTCGTCGATCGCGATGCCGCGCGGGCGCGACTGGAAGAGCGCGAGGATCTGCGGCGGTGGGCTGCCGCATCCGGTGGCGCGGCACACGACGACCGATCCGTCGCGTGACGCGACCGACGATCCGGCGTTCGTCCAATAGACGCCGGTGGAGTCGGCGACGACGCGATCGGGGTTGTTGACGTACGCGGTGCTGCCGCTCGCGACGATCGATCCGGGCGGAGACGTGGAGCCCGTGTTCGAGAAGAAGTTGCAGCCGGCGCCGAGGAGTGGACAGCGACCGACGGCGAACGGCTGCGTCATGCTCGTCCAGAAGAGACGGCCCTGATCGATGAAGAGCCACATCGGGCCGACGTCGGTGCGGATCACTTTTGCGGCGGGCGGCGTGTTCGTTGGCTCGAGCTTGTACGCCGCGCCGACGACGCCGCCTCCTCCGAGCTCGGACCAGTAGACGTCGCCATTGCTGACGGCGATCCCCCACGGCGACGCGCGATGATCGATGAGCGTGATGGGTTGGCATTTTCCGTCGTTGGAGCACGCGCCGCCCAGGCAGTCTTTCGTACACTTCACCGCGGAGTCGGTCGCCGCCGCATCGCCGCCCGTCAGATCACCGAGATCGCGAAACGAGCACGCGCCGATCGACGACGACGCGATCGCTCCCACCACGATGGCGCCCGCGCAAACGCGAAGCCTAGAAGCGAATGCCAACGCTCGCCCCTCCGCCACCCGGCATCGCGTGCACACCGATCCGCGCTCCGGTCCGCGGCGCGCCCGTCGATGCCGGCCGCGAAAAGTAGAGCCAAGCCGCGGCGCCCGCCGCGACCGCGCCGATCGCGAGCGCGGCGTCGGCGATGTGGTACTTCGTCGTGACCGCGCTGACGTCGGACGGATTGCAAGCCGGCCGACACGAGCCGCGAAGGCCATTTTCGTCCGAGAGACCGCTCAATCCGAAATACGTGAAGACACCGAGGCCGACGACCGCGACGCCCGCGAGTCCGTACGCGATGAGTGGCGTCTCGCGCCGTGGAGGTGGAGGCACGATCGATGCGCTCGTCGACGCGCTCGTGCTCGCGCTCGGCACCGGCGGCGGATCGGGCGGACGGGTCGGCTCGAACGTCACCTCGACGCGACGCCCTTTCTCGCCCTCGACGACCGACAGCGCCTGCTCGACGGGCGTCAAACCTTCCATCTCGCACCTCAGCGAGTGCGCTCCCGGATTGATCGATACGGGATTGGCGTCCAAGCGCTCGACGAGCGGCTCACCGTCGAGCGTGCACTTCACGGCGGTCGTCGACGCGCCGTGAACGTCCTTCGCGGCGATCACGATCGTCGGAAGGCGCTCTTCGACCTCGACGAGCCACACGCTGCAATCTTGCCGCGCGAGCGCCGGACACGCGTCCGCCGCGCAGAGCTGGAGCTTGGCGCGCGCGTCGATCAGCCGTCCTCGCTTGCGCGCGATCTGCGCTTGCTCGTGCGCCGACGCGCACGCTTCCTTGTCCGGCAGCGACGGAGCCGGAACTTGCGTCGCACCGGTGGTCGACCACGCGAGCGCGACGAGCGCGGCGAGCGCGGCGAACCCGAGATGGACGGCGTGAGAACCGCGAACGAGACGCATACGGGCGCGTGAAGACTAGCATGCAGGCGGCTCTCTCGGAGGCGCCGGACGGACGAGCGAAAGAAGCGCACCGGCAACGGCGACGAGGACTCCCCCCGCGAGCGCGATCCTCGGCGCGTGGAGCATCGCCCCCGTCGCGACGGCGCCCATCGCCATTCCGACGTTGCGTGCGGTCCCCATCATTCCGCCCGCGATCCCCTGCCTGGCGGCGGGCGCCGCGCCGATCACGGAGCTGTTGTTCGCTGGCGTGAAGAGCCCCGCGCCGAGCCCGACGAGCGCGAGCGGTGCGACGAAGTCGATCGCCGACGCGGCGACGTTGACGGCGTAGAGACGCCAGACGCCGATCGCGAGGATCGCCATGCCGATCGTCGCGGGCACGCGCGTCCCGATCCGATCCGCGAGCGCACCGCTCCACACGGCCGTCGCCATCATGACGGCCGGATGCACGCTCAGCACCCAACCCGACGCCTGCACGTCGAGACCCGACAGCGCGCGGAGCTCGAACGGGACGACCAGCGTCACCGTCGCGACGACGACGTACTGAAGCACCGCCGCGCCGAGCCCGAGCGAGAACGCGGATGAACGGAGGAGCGCCGGCGACGCGGCGGCCGACGACGGACGCGCGGCCGGGACCTCGCGCGGAAGCGATCGCATCGCGAGGAACGCTGCGACGATCGCGATCGGCGCGACGACCGCGAGCGCCGCCCGCCAACCACTGTGACGCGCGACGAGCCCCGCGATCGCCGGCCCGGTCGTCAGCCCCGCGTACACGAGCGTCGCCTGGAGCCCGAGCACGCGACCGCGACGCGACGCGGGGAAGCTCGACATCAAGAGCGCCGGACCGTTCGCCGTGAGCACCGCCGCGCCCGCCGCTTGCACGACGCGCGACGCGACGAGGAGCGCGAACGATGGCGCGACCGACGACGCGAGGCTCCCGATCGCAAGGACCAAGAATCCGACGACGTACGCCGTGCGATGCCCTCGCCGATCGCCGAGACGTCCGGCGGGGAGGAGCAGCACAGTGAGTGTGACGACGTACGCCGTGACGATCCACGCGACGCGATCGATCGGGACGTCGAGCTCCGACTGCACGAGCGGAAGTAGAATCGGCACGGAGCTCGTACCGAGCCCGCCCAAGTACGCGCCCGCGGCGACGACGGCGAACGTCGACCAGGGGCTGCGGGGTACGACGCGCGACGCGTTCGACAACCCGTTCCTCAGACGCGCCGCTCGCGCACGAGCGATCCGCGGTACACGAACGCTCCGTCCGCGTCGGCGGAGCGCTCCGCGGCTTCGCGCGCGCGCTCGACGATCGCGTGCGCCGGCGCGAGCGCACACGCAGGATCGGTCGCACGCGCGTCGCCGGTCAGCTGGAACGCCTGGCAGCGGCACCCTCCGTAGTCGATCGCGCGTCGATCGCAGCTCTTGCACGGCTCGGGCATCCACGCCTCGCCTCGAAACGCGTTCATCGCGTCGCCGCGCTCCCAGATCTCCGCGAGCGACTTCTCGCGCGCGTTGTCGAAGACGAGACCGGGGATCGCGCGGCACGCGTGGCACGGCAAGACCGCGCCGTCCGGGACGACGACGAGGAATCGCCTCCCCCACCCGTCCATGCACGCGCGCGGGCGCTGCCCGAAGTAGTCCGGCTTCACGAAGAGGACTTCCATCTTGCCGTGGAGGCGCTTCGTCGCCGACGCCGCGACGTCCGCCGCGCGATCGAGCTGCGCCTGTGTCGGCAGGAGTCGCGCGCGGTTCTCGAGCGCCCATCCGAGGTACTGCGTGTTCGCGAGCTCGAGACGATCGGCGCCTATTTTCTCGGCGAGCGCGACGATCTCTTCGACGTGATCGAGGTTTCGACGATGCAGCACGGTGTTCATCGTCAACGGCAGCCCGAGCTCCTTGACCCACGCCGCGACGCGCATCTTCTGATCGAACGACACCGTCCCCGCGACGACGTCCGACGACTCCGCGCGCGCGTCCTGCACGCTGAGCTGCACGTGATCGACCCCCGCGTCGCGCAGCGCTGCGAGCCGCGCGCGCTCCAGCGGCATGCCGCTCGTGACCAGGTTCACGTAGAGGCCGATCTTCCGTGCGTGCGCCGCGAGCTGCTCGAGATCCTTTCGCACGAGCGGCTCGCCGCCGGTCAGATGGAGCTGCATCACGCCCAGCGCTTCGGCCTCGCTGAAGACGCGGCGCCAATCATCGGTCGTGAGCTCGGCGCGCTGCGCGGCGAAATCGAGCGGGTTCGAGCAGTACGGGCACGCGAGCGGGCAGGCGTAGGTGAGCTCGGCGACGAGCGTGTACGGACGCGGCGCGGTCACGGCGTGTTCTCCAAGAGAGCGCGCGCGCAGAGGAGCGCGAGCACCTCGTCGACATCGCGTGCGATCTGCACGCGATCGGAACCTTCGTGCGTCGTCGCGAGCTGGTCGACGATCGCGTCGACGGTGCGCGTCCCGTCGCAGAGCTCGATCACGCGGGCCGCGGAGGCGTTCAACACCAGTCCACGCTCGGGCGAGAGCAGCACGTGCTTCTGATCGCGCGCGTCCCACTTGAGGCGCGCCTTCGACGCGAGCTTCGGCCGCGCGGCGACGTTCGTCACGGCGCCTTCGGTTTCGCGACGGGGATGTTCGGCATCGCCGTCGGTGACTCGACGGCGTCGAGGAGTGACCACAAGACTTCGCACTTTCGGACGAGCGCATCGACGCATCGCTCTTGCAACACGCGCGTCGTGGCCTCGCGTTGGACGAACGCGATCGCTTCTTCGGCGTCGCGCGCGGCACGCGGAACGCGGCTCTTGAAGTAATCGAGCGTCGGCCCGAGCGCCGCCCACGGGTAGTGCGTCTCCCACGCAGCGATCCGCTTCGACATGATGTCCGGCGCGAAATACTCGGTCAGCGACGACGCGACCGCTTCGACGAGCGAGCGCGCGCGAACGAGCTCGACGTAGCCGTCGCACGCGAAGCGCACCGCCGGGAGCACGTGACGGAGCGAGCGAACCTCTTCGCGTTCGAGCCCTACGCCTTCCGCGAGGCGTAGCCACAGCTCGAGCCCCCCTTCGCCGTCGCGCGCGCCGTCGTGATCGGTGATGCGGTGGATCCACATGCGGCGAAACGCCGGGTCCTCCGACTTCGAGACGATGAGCGCGTCTTTGATCGGGATTCGCGTCTGGTAGTAGAAGCGATTCACGACCCAGCGCTGGAGCTCTTCGCGCGAGAGCGCACCGGTGTGCATCCGCGCGTTGAACGCGTGACGATCGTGGTAGCGCGAGGAGCCTTCGGCGCGAAGGCGCTCGAGCAATTCGGTGGGCGAGAGCGGCGGCGTCGACATGGGACGCGCGTAGCCTAGCGCAACGTTCGCGCGCGGGCCCTGTCACCCGAACGTGAGGTCGAGCCCGTCGTGCGCGACGATCCATCCCGCGCCTTCGACCGCGCGGCGCTCGGCGGATCCTTCGCGGAGAATCGGGTTCGTGTTGTTGATGTGCGTGAAGATCTTCTTTCGCGCGCGCACGCTCGCGAGCCCCGCGATGCTGCCGTCCGCGCCGCCGAGCGGCCAGTGCGCCATGTCCTCCGCGCGCGCCTTGCCGAGCCCCGGCCGCGTGAGCTCGTCGCTCGACCAGAACGTGCCGTCGAAGAAGAGCGCGTCGACGCCGTCGATCCGCGCGCGCACCGCGTCGTCTACCGCCGCGGCGCCGCACACGTACGCGACACGGCGACCCGCCGGATCACGCGCGACGATCCCGATGTTGTCCTCGGGTGTCGGATCGCCCGCGCGCTCGAGGTGCACCGGACGCTTGCCCGCGACCGCAAACGCTTCGAGCGACAACCCCGCGGCGGTGATCGGCGCGCCTCCGAGCTCGAGCACGTGCCACGTCACCTGCCCGGCGAAGCGCTCGAGCGTGCGGTGCATGAGGTTGCCGTCGACGATCCCGTCGCGGACGGCGCGCGTCGCGTAGATGTGGATCGGATGTGATTCTCGGAGCGAGAAGATCCCGAGCGTGTGATCGAGATCGCCGTTCGTGAGCACGACGCCGTCGATCGGCGAGTGACGCGACGAGCGCGGATGGAGCCGCTCGAACGATTCGATCTGCGCGCGGATCTCCGGCGACGCATTGAAGAGGAGCCAGCGATCGCCGTCCGCGCTGACGGCGAGGGAGTCCTGCGTGCGCGCGCTCAGCGACGGATCGCCGCGACGCACGTCGACGCAATTGCCACAGCCGCAGTTCCACTGCGGGAAGCCTCCGCCCGCCGCGGAGCCGAGGACCCGAACGCGCACGGAGTTTCAGTCGTTCGCGGAAGCGTCGTGGTCGGCGCCGACGAAGTGAGGTCCCTCGTCGTCCAGCTGGTACGAGCCGATCTCGGCGTCCATCTTGATTTCGACGATTTCCGGCGTTTCCCAGGTCATTGAAGAGGCTCCTTGCTTCGGGACGCCTTGAGTATCGCATTTTTTTGGCGACAGGCTAGACCCGGCGCATGACCGTCGCTGCGACGATGATGTACCCGAACCGCGCCCACGAGGCGACGCACTGCGATCGACTCGGCATGCGCGCGCGACTCTTCGGCGTCACCGCGGCGCCGGCCGACAAGTGCCGCGTCCTCGAGCTCGGCTGCGCGGGCGGCGCGAACCTCGTCGGGATGGCGCTCGATCTTCCGAACAGCGAGTTCGTCGGCGTCGACGTGTCGCCCGACGAAGTGAAGACCGGACGCGCGCTCGCTGAAGCGGTCGGCGTGAAGAACGTGAAGCTCTCGGTGAAGGACGTGATGGAGGTCTCGCGCGCAGACGGCGAGTTCGACTTCATCGTCGCGCACGGGCTCTACTCGTGGGTGAGCGCCGCGGCGCAGGCCAAGATCCTCGACGTCTTCGGCGACCTCCTCGCGCCGAACGGCGTCGCGTACGTCAGCTACAACGCCCTCCCCGGATTTTACACGCGGGAGAAGGCGCGCGCTCTGATGCGCTTTCACACCGCCGACATCAGCGATCCCAAGAAGAAGGTCGAGCAATCACTCGCGTCGCTCAAGTGGCTCTCGGATTCGATCGGCGAGGTGACGACGTACGGCAAAGACATGGCGGCGGAGCTCACGCTCCTTCGCGCCTCGAACGAGGGGTACATCTTTCACGAGCACCTCGTCGAGCACGTGAGCGCGAGCTGGTTTCACGAGCTCGCGGCGTCGGCGAAGACGCGCGGGCTGCAGTTCCTCGCGGAGGCGGAGCAGACGGCGACGCCTCCCGAGGCGCTTCCGCCCACCGCGCGCGACGTGATCGCGAAGGTCGCGGATCGCGTGCGGGCCGAGCAGTACACCGACTTCATCGTCGACCGACGGTTCCGCCAGACGCTCTTCTGCCGCGCGGAGCAAAAGGTCGAACGCTCGCTCCACGTCGGCGTCGTCGAGTCGAGCTACGTCAGCGCGGCCTGCGGGATCGACGGCGATCCGATGGATCTCACCGACGCTGCGGTGACGTTCACGTCCGCGAGCGGCGCGAAGGCCCAGCTCGCGCAGCCGCACCTCAAGCTCGCGCTCGGGCTCCTCGCGGCGCGATCGCCCGAGCCGATGAAGCTCGACGCGCTCGTCGAGGCGACGCGCGCGCGCGTGGCGTCGTCACCGCGGGCGGGGGCGATCGAAGAGCCGCCGCAGCTGTCGTCGGAGATCGCGGGCGCGCTCACGCGGCTGAGCGCGTACGGCTTCGTGAAGCTCCGGGGCTTCGCACCGAAGGTGACGTCGACGCCGAGCGAGCGCCCCGTCGCGCGAGCGCTCGCGCGCGTTCAGGCGAAGGACGACACGATCGCGACCAGCGTCTGGCACGATCCGGTTCCGCTCTCGGTGCTCGAACGCGCGGTCGTGCCTCTGCTCGACGGAACGCGCGACAGAGCCGCGCTGAGCAAGGAAACGAAGGCTTCGCAGCGCGACATCGAAACGGCGCTCGTGCGCCTTGCGCGCGCGGGCGTGCTCGTGGCGTGAGCGCGCTACGCGTGGCTGCGCGATCACCGCTTCAGAGGCACTCGCGCTTCAGGTGCTTGATACCTTCGGCATCGACCGTGTAGGGCGGCGAACAATCCGGGCGGCGAGCGGACGCAGGAGGCGGCGGGGCGGGCGGCGCGGCGCTCGCGGGCGCGGGGCGCTGCGTGGGTGTCGCGGCACTCGCGGCGGTCGCGGTCGTCGCGGTCGCGGTCGCCGTCGCGGTCGCCGCGGTCGTGGTCGCGGTCGCCGCGGTCGCGGTCGACGCAGTCGCGGTCGTCGCAGTCGCGGTCGTCGCGGTCGACGTCGCCAGCGCGGGCGGCGGCACGGGCGCGCCTGTCGGGACCCCCATCGCAAACCACGCGTACACGCCAACGCACGCCGCGATCAGAAACGCCGCCACCACGACGGCGCGCTTCGATCGCGGCGGCGGAGACTGCGATGGCTTCGTCGCCGCGACGACGACGGCGGACTCCGGCGGCGGCGCC
>JBBQXV010000027.1:0-54202 GCA_038209335.1 Polyangiales bacterium
CGCCTGGCGCCGCTCGAACCTCTTCGGATCCGAGACCGACGCCTGCGACGTCGAATTCGACGTCAAAGGTGCCTCCGTCCGCGCCGCCTTCTTTCCTGCGGCGCGCTGACCGGCGCACGGGCGAACCGGCGAACCGGCGAACCGAAACGCTCAGTCCTGCACGACCATCACGAGCGGCACGCTCAGCGTCGAGCCCGCGCCGCCCGGTGGAGTGAACTCCATGCGGCGCATGCTCGACGCGATGCACGCGGCGACCTTCGCCGAGATGCCGTTGTTCGCCGTGACCGACGTCGACGCGACGTCGCCGGTCGGCGCGATCTTCAGCTCGATCACGAGGCGCCCCTTCTGCGTCGGGTCTTCCTTCAGCCCGGCGTTGTAGCAAGCGCGGAGGCGCGGCATGAGCGCGCGGACGACGCGGTCCGCCTCGGGGATCGGCGCCGTCATCGACAGACCACCCAGCTGAATCGCGCCGACGAGCCCCTTCGTAGGGGAAGTCTGCGGCGACGTAGGCGAGGGCCGGAGGCCCGCGCTCGGATCGAAGGTGATCGGTTGCGACGCGCATAAGGCGAGATCGCGCGCGGGGACGACGAACGTCGCGCCGTAGACGGGCGCGAGCGCGCCGCGCGTCGCTTGCGGCAGGGAGACGCGCGCGAAGGAGTCCTCGCGCGCGACGATGCGGACGACCGACGGCGCGAGCGTTCCGATGAAGGTGCGTTCGCCGGAGACGTCGGCGGCGAGGCGGACCTCGGTCGCGCAACGGAGCTCGTCGATCGCGCTGGGCGCGGGAGGCGTGGGAATCGCGCTCACCCCGAGAAGATTGTTACCGCTGCCTTGGCCAAGCGATCCGAGAAGCCGAAGGCCCGCCGCCTCGCGGTCCGCTTCCGTGACGAGGCGCGAGACGTCCGCGGCCGCGATCCAACCGAAGACGATCGCGTCCTCGAACGACGCCACGATTCGCACGCGGTTCCCCATGGCCCCGATCACGCTCACGGCCGTGCCGGGGAGTCGCAGCGTCGCGACGGCGGCGCCCTTCGCATCCACCGAGAGCGGGATGTCGCGGTCGACGAGCGCGCCGGTGCGGATCGGCTTCGTGCTCGGGACCGGGCCCATCGGATCGAACGCCGCAGGCGTGAGCGTCAGATCCGCGCACGCGATCTCCGCGGTCGGCGGCGACGCGGTCAGGAACGTCACGCCGCGGATCGCGGGGAGCGACGCGGTCGCCTTGCCGTCGGCGGCGCTCGTGACGACGAGGCGCGCGGACGGCGTGGCCGAGAGGAAGCCGCCGACCACGAGCCCGCGCCTCGCGCGGACGCCGATCTCCTCGGTGGTCGCGAAGCCGCGGACGTGCGCGGCGCCGGTGGTGACGTCGACGAACGCGGCTCCGGACGCGAGGAGCGCGACAGTCGCCTTCGCGCCGTCGATGCCGGCGACCGAAGCGCCGCCCCACTTTGCCCGGAGCGACGCGCTTGGCGCGGAGATCGAGTCGAGCGCGAGCGTGCACGCAGGAGCGGGGGCGTCGATCGTTCCGAAACCGACCACGTCGGCCGGAAGTGGCGGCGCGGCGTCGACGACGGCGGAGGCGATCGGCACGATCGCCGCCGCGTCGCCCGTCGCGGCGGTCGGCACGGTCCCGTCCGGCGTCCCCGCGCCGACGCACGCCGCGAAGGAGAAAGAAGCAACGAAACCCACGGCATGGCGCACAAACATGCCTGGCCAGCGTACACGGCCCACCGAACCGCCGCGCGCCGGACGCTCGACCTTGCGCGGACGTCCAGGGGAAGCTAAAGAACCGCGCCCTTTCAGCCTTTTTCCTTTCCGCCCCCCCGAGCTCACTGCCCCATGTCCACCGGCACCAACGCGTCCCTGCGCAACATCGCCATCGTCGCGCACGTCGACCACGGCAAGACCACCCTCGTCGATCACATGCTCCGCCAAGCGGGGACGTTCCGTGACAACGAGGTCGTCGCCGAGCGCGTGATGGACTCGAACGATCTGGAAAAGGAACGCGGGATCACGATCCTCGCGAAGAACACGTCGGTGAACTGGAAGGGCACCAAGATCAACATCGTCGACACCCCCGGCCACGCCGACTTCGGTGGCGAGGTCGAGCGCACGTTGCTCATGGCGGACGGCGCGCTTCTCCTGGTCGACGCGGCGGAAGGTCCGCTCCCGCAGACGCGCTTCGTTCTTCGCAAGTGCCTCGAGCTCGGGTTCCCGGTCATCGTCGTCATCAACAAGATCGACCGCCAGGACGCGCGTCCCAAGGACGTGCACGGCGAGATCTTCGATCTCTTCTGCGATCTCGACGCGAAGGAAGAGCAGGCGCTCTTTCCGTACGTCTACGCCATCGGCAAGCACGGGATCGCGAAGGCCGAGCTCGAGGACGAGGGGGTCGATCTCACGCCGCTCTTCGATTTGATCCTCAAGGTCATCCCGCCCGCGCCGGGCGACGCCGAAGCGCCGCTCCAGGTGCTCATCAACAACATCGATCACGACGACTACGTCGGGCGCCTCGGCATCGGGCGCATCGTCGCCGGCAACCTCAAGGCGAACCAGAACATCGGCCTCATCAAGGACGGCTCGTCGCAGAAGGCGACGATCAAGGTCCTCATGACGTTCGAAGGCCTCAAGCGCACGCCGACGCAAGGCGCGAGCGCGGGCGAGGTCATCGCGATCGCCGGGATCGACAACATCGACGTCGGCGACACCGTGGTCGATCTCGCGCCGGGCTGGGAGACGCGCGCGCTTCCGCGCATTCACGTCGAGCAGCCGACGATCAAGATGCGCATCGGCGTCAACACGTCGCCGTTCGCCGGGAAGAGCAAAGCTTCCAAGTTTTTGACGAGCCGTCAGCTCCGTGAGCGCCTCGTGCGCGAGACGCGGAAGAACCTCGCGATCAAGCTCGAAGAGGGCGACACGCCGGACAGCTTCACGCTGCTCGGACGCGGCGAATTGCAGCTCGCGATCCTCGTCGAAACGATGCGTCGCGAAGGCTACGAGATGCAGCTCGGCAACCCCGAGGTCGTCACCAACGAGGTCGACGGGCAGATCTGCGAGCCGATGGAGCTCTGCGTGATCGACGTCCCCGACACGTTCATCGGCGTCGTCACCGAGCGCCTCGGCGAGCGCAAGGCGCGCATGCTCAAGATGTCGAACCCGGGCTACGGACGCGCGCGCCTCGAGTACCGCGTGCCGAGCCGCGGCCTCATCGGGTTCCGCGGCGAGTTTCTCACGTCGACGCGCGGGACCGGCCTCCTCAACACGATCTTCGACGGCTGGGAGCCGTGGGGCGGGACGATGATGAAGCGCCAGTGCGGCGCGATCGTCTCGGATCGTCAGGGCACCGCGACGCCGTACGCGCTGCATCACCTGCAGCCGCGCGGGCAGTTCTTCCTCACGCCGGGCGTCGAGGTCTACGAGGGGATGATCATCGGCGAGCACAACCGGCCGAACGACACGGACGTGAACGCGATCCGAGAGAAGAAGCTGACGAACATCCGTAACCACGGCAAGGACGAGAACGTCATGCTCGCGTCGCCGCGGCTTCTGACGATCGAAACGGCGATGGAGTGGATCGACGCCGACGAGTTCGTCGAGGTGACGCCGGACGCGGTGCGCGTTCGGAAGCAGATCCTCAAGATCAACATGCGGCCGCGGCGGAGTGAGGCGATCGAGGACGCGCAAGCGGTCGGGTGACACGCTACACTTGGGGGGATGTTCCCGATCCTCCTCCTCGCGCTGGTGATCGGCAGCGCCGCCGTCGGAGGCCTCTTCGCCTTCTTCGTCGTCGTCCCCTACTGGAGCGCCGAGCGCCGCGGTCGCGCGCGCTGGCGTGACGCCGCGGTCGATCCCCCGTCGGAGCACCCGTACCGCGCGATGCGCGTGCAGCGAAAACCCCGCCGCCCCGAGCCGCCGCGCGCCCCCGGCCTCGTGCGCGCGGCCGCGATGGTCTCGTTCCTCTGGGCGTGGGCGTGCCTCGCGTGGGCGATCGTCGTCGCGCTCGATCTGCGCGCGGCCGGCGAGTCGACCGGTGCGTTGATGGTCGCGCCGCCGCTCGTCGGCGCGTTCTTCGTTCAGCGCGTGGCGCGGCGCCTCCTCGAACGGCACGCGCTCGCCCTCTCGCTCGTGAAGCCGCTCGTCGTCGCCCAAGGCGCGCACGCGGCGCTGCTCATCGGGTTCGGGCTCGTCGCGGAGCGCGTCGGCGTCGATGCGTTCGTCGCCGATCTCACGATAGCGCTCGGCATCGGCGCGGGGCTTCAAGCCGCAGTGATCTCCGCGGCGACGCGCACGCACGCCGCGGCGTTCGATCCTCAGGACGCGCGCGTCGCTCGCGTCGCGAAGTAGACGTCGACGCCGACCGGTCCTTCCGTAGTCGCCCGACGCCGACGATCCCGCAGACTAGGTGTCGATCACCTCGCGCAGCTTGCGCGTCAGGTTCTCGGGCGTGATCGGCTTCTGAAGAAACGCGACGTCCGAGTCGAGGACGCCGTGACGCACGATCGAGTCGTCGGTGTAGCCCGACATGTAGAGCACCTTCATCGCGGGTCGCAGCGGGCAGAGGCGCGCGGCGAGCTTGCGCCCGCTCATGCGCGGCATGACGACGTCGGTGAGGAGCACGTGAATCGTCGCCGTGTGCTGCTCGCAAATGAGGAGCGCGTCGCCGCCGCTCTGCGCCTCGAGGACATGGTACCCGTGCCGCTCGAGGATCGTCCGCGTGAGCGCGCGGACCGACTCTTCGTCCTCGACGAGGAGGATCGTCTCGGAGCCTCGACGCGTCGGCGACTTCGTCGCGGCGACGACATCCACCGCGGCGTCGGACGCGGCTCGCGGGAGGTACACCTTGAACGTCGTCCCCTCTCCGAGCTCGCTGTACGCCCATACGTTTCCGCCGCTCTGCTGCACGATGCCGAACACGGTGGCGAGACCGAGCCCGGTCCCCTTCCCCTTCTCCTTCGTCGTGAAGAACGGCTCGAAGATGCGTTCGCGCGTCGTCGCGTCCATGCCGATGCCGTTGTCGCTCACCGCGAGCATCACGTACGGGCCGGGCACGACGTTCGGGTGGGAGGCCGCGTAGTCGGCGTCGAGGTGGACGTTCGACGTCTCGATCGTCAGCATTCCGCCTTTCGGCATGGCGTCGCGCGCGTTGACGACGAGGTTCATCAAGACCTGCTCGATCTGCCCGGGATCCGCGTTCACGGCGCCGAGCCCGGGACCGTTCACGACGGTCAGCTCGACGTCCTCTCCGACGACGCGGTCCAGCATCTTGACGACACCGGCGACGACCGCGTTGAGATCGAGGATCCTCGGCTCGAGAACCTGTTGCCGGCTGAACGCCAAGAGCTGACGCGTCAGGCCCGCCGCGCCCTTGCCCGCACGCGAGATTTCCTCCAAGTCGCCGCGCATCGGATCGCCGGGCTTGAGACCGGCGGCGAGCATCTCGCTGTAGCTGAGGATGACGGAGAGGAGGTTGTTGAAGTCGTGCGCGACGCCGCCGGCGAGACTCCCGATCGCGTCCATCTTCTGCGCCTGTCGCAGCTGAGACTCGGCACGGTTGCGATCCGTCACGTCCACGATCACGGCGAGGCCGCACGACCTCTCGCGCAGCGTGAACTCCTGAACCGTGACTTCGACCTCGATGATCGTCCCATCCTTCTTCTTGTGTCTCCGCCCAGAGAACTTCGTCATGCCGCGTGTGAGCGCAGCCATCAGCCCCGAGAACTCGGGAACGTCCTCGGGACGGCGAATGTCATTGAGGGTCATCGCGAGAAACTCGTCGCGCGAGTACCCGTAGTGCTTCACGGCGGCGTCGTTCACCGCGAGGAAGCGGAGCGTCGCGTGGTCGAAGAGAAACTTCGGAAGCGGCGCGTGAACGAAGAGCGCGCGGTATTGCGCTTCCGAGGCGCTCAGCGCCTCCTCGGCCTGCTTCCTCGCCGAGATGTCCGTCACGTAGCTGATGCACTCGGTGGTGCCCTCCAGCGCGGCCGAGCCTACGAGGGCCGCGATGTGATGTCCGTCCTTGTGGACGTAAACCCTCTCGCGCAACGGCAGGAAACCCGTCGCGCGGAGCTGCGCGCGATCCTCGGTGTCGGGGACGAGACGGTCGAGTGGCGAGATGACCTCCCAGTTGAGCTTGCCGGCGAGCATGTCGTCGCGCGTGTAGCCGAGCATGTGAACGAAGGCGTCGTTGGCCTCTTTGAAGTTGCCGTCGAAGTCGGAGATGGTGACGCCCGCGACGCCCGAATCGAACAGGCGTCGGAAGCGGACCTCGCGGTCGCGCAGGCGTGCGTGCTCCGTGACGAGGCGCTCGGCGATGAGCACGCGCATCTCGAGCGCGCTGGGACCGAGCGATGTGGCGTAGAGATCGGTCGCGCCGGCGTCGAGGACGGCGGAGAGTTGGTCCTCGCGCGACGTGATGACCAGGATGACGGCGTCGGTACCTTGTACGCACGCTCGCGCGCGGCGACAGAAATCTGCCGCGCTCATGTCCGCGAGCGCGTCCTCCACGACGACGAGCGCGGGCGATTCGTGGGCGAGGATCGCGAGCGCACCGGCGCCGTCGTCCGACATCAGCTGCTCGTGCCCTCTGGCACCCAGCAACTTGACGACGATCGCCTTCGATTCTGCGGCGACGCCAACGAGCAAGGTCTTCATGGCGCGACGTCGCACATGGGCCCCTCCGACTGAGCGCGCGTGGCAATGCCCCTTCGTGCACGGCCGTCACGCCCGACGACCGAGCCATCGGAAAGCATGCGCCCTTTCGGCGGCGATGCCAAGCCACGCGCCTCAGCGACTCTTCGTCTGGGCCTCGATCTGTGCCGCGTACACGACACACGAGTCGAGCTCGGCGCCGGTCCTCCCCGCCGCCTTGCACTCACGAAGCGCCGCAAGCGCGAGCGACAACGCGACGGGCGTCGACAACCGCGCGGCGTCATGGCGATCGCTCTCGAGAAGGCTCCACGACGCGACCTCTTCGTCGCGCGCACCGGCGCGCTTCTCGACCAAGTGAAGCATCGCGCTCTCGCGCTCGACCGGGAGCCCGCGCATCCCGCCCGCGAAGTACCGCGCGGCCTCGCGCCGCGACGGCTCGTCCTTCCACAGCGCGGCGACGAGCGCGCGGACCATGCGATCGCGATCGACGGCGCGCATTCCGTCCTTCGGCATCGCCCGAAACGCCACCGCTTCGAGCATGTCGAGGACGCGCGAGCGATCGAACGACGGATCGCGAAGGAACGCGCGATCCCCATCGCGATGGCAACCGCCGCAGTGCTTCTCGAGGAGCGCGCGGAGCGGTCCGCTCGGCACGATGCGTCCCGCGGCGTCCACTTCCCCTTCGCTCGCGACCGGCCACGCCACCGACGTCGCGTGCGTTGCCCGCGTCGCGCGCCGCGCGTAACGAAGGAGCGCCTCGAGGAGCGCCGCCTTCAGCGTCGGCCGCTTCGCGAACGCGAGCTCGATCGCGCGCATGTCCTCCGGCGAGGCGCCGTCGCCGAAGACGTGATCCGCGACGTCGCGCGCCATGCACCGCGCGTACTCCGGCTGCTTCGTCGCGAGCTCCGCGAACGCGCGCGGCGTGAGCTCGGCCTCGCCGCGCGCGTCGCCGATGTCCTTCGCGTAGAGCGGACCGCGTCCGGACGCGTGACCTTGAAAGACGACGCCGACGAACGAGCTCGGGTACCCGGCGAAGAACTGCATCCCGTAGTCGAGGCGCGCGTGGCAGCTCGTGCAGACGGGCATCGCCGCGAGCTGCTTCCATCCCGCTCCGTCGCGCAGATCGGTGACGCCGAGCGCGAGCACCTGCGCCGTCGCCACGCGCTGGCTCGCGGGCGGCTCGCACCAGAGGAGATCGTAGGCGTTCCGCATTCGCGCGCGCGGCGTGTCGCCGAAGAGGAGGATGTGCGGCGTGGTCAGGATCCCCGCGTGCTGCCCCGGCTGCGACTCGGCGCGAGGCGCGAGCTTCCCTTCCTGCGGCCACGCGGACAGATCCGGGAGCGTCGCGATCTCGCCGCGCACGATCCGCCAGCGTTGGTAGAAGAGCTCGCTGTACGCCGTGCGAAACGTCTCGTTCGTGGTGAAAATCTCGGCGAGGGGCGCGTCGCGCTCGACGACGTGCGCGACCGTGCGCGCCGCTTCGATCCGCAGACCGCGACGCAGCTCGGCGTTCGCGTCGTCGTCGCGCGCGCAGTTCATGAGGCTCGGCCCGCAGCCGCAGAAGGTCGAGCGGACGACGTCGAGGTTGTCACCGCCGCAGTACCATCCGGTCTTCGGCTCGCGCAGGTGCTCGGGTTGGTAGGCGTCCGCGCAGACGAGGACCTCGGTCGCGGGCGCCCACCACGGATGCACCGCGATCGCGGCGCGCACGTCGCACGGCTTTCGCAAGTAGTAGACGCGCTGTCCGGCGCCGCTGGTGAGCGACTTGAGCGTCTCCCACGGCACCTCTTCGGAGAGATCCGCCGCCTTCTTGTTGAGGACGATGTCCGGCGCGACCGCGCGCGCGAACCGCGGGTCGGCGAGGAGCGACGCGACGTAAGACTCGATCGACGCTTCGCCGCGCGCGATGCGTCCGCGCAACGCTTCGCGCTCGTCTTCGGACGGCGGCTCGCCGACGGCGAGGAGCGCGAGCTCTTCGAGGAGACGCGCGTCGACGTCGGCCGCGCGCGGTGGAGGAGGCGGCGTCTGCGTCGGCAGCGGGCGCGGCTCGTCCTTGTGCGCGGCGCAGCTCGCGACGGACAGCACCGCCGCGACGAGCGCGAGCGATCCGCGCGTCACGCGCCCCCGACGAGGAAATCGAGCACGGTGCCGCGGTACCCATAGAGCGTGGGATCGCGCACGCCCGCGACGTGAAGCAGCGTCGTCCCGATGTCGTCGAGCACGAGCGTGTGCCCGCCCGCCTCGTCCTTGCCGGTACGAAGCGCGATCGGCAACGACTCCATCTTCTTGCCGGTGCGCCCGTACATCGCGCCTTTGTCCTTCGCATCGATCCCCGCGCCGTGAAAGATGAGCGGGATCTCCGGCATGTGATCCTTCCCCTTCTGTCCGTTGATCCCGGGATACCGCCCGATCTCGCTCCCCATGACGACGAGCGTCTCGTCGACCAGCGCGCCGCGCGACGTGCGTCGCTTCTCGAGCTCGGCGAAGAAGCGCGCGATCATCGGAACGAGCTTCGCCATCTTCGTCTGCCGCTCGGCGTTGAACGAGTGCGTGTCCCACGGCTGATCGATCCCGCCGACGTTGAGCTCGAACGCACGCGTCAGATCGTTCTCGAACGCCCAGAGCACGCGCTGGAGCGATCGCGCGAACGCTTGCACGTCGCCGTCCACCGCCCACGTCTCGTATTTGATGCGCTCGATCTTCGCGACGCGATCGAGGAGCCTCGCGGCGTCGTCGACGTCGTCGCCCGTCGCGCGCCCCTCCGGTCCGTGCGCCGCGAGCCCCTTCGACTGCGTGCGAAGCGCGGCCGCCATGCGCTGCAAGTCCTCGGGCGAGGTCTCGTCGAAGAGCGCTTGCAGCTGCGGCGTTCCGTACGGCCACGTCATGCATCCGACGGCTTGCGTGTCGCGACCGAGACCGATCACTTGCAACAGCGTCGGCATGTCGGCGCGCGTCCCGGTTCGCATCCGGAGAAATTGCTCGCGCCCGGTGTTGTGGTTCGCGGTCCGTACTTGGACGCCGTTGACGATCGCGATCCGTGGAGCCGCCTTCGCGAGCGGCGCGAAGTGCGGGCCGAGCCGCAGCGCGCCCGCTTCGACGATCGCGCTCGGCGCATACGGCACGTCGACCCACGCCTCGACCTCGGCGCGCGTCTTCGGATCGGCCGTGTACACCGCGTCGATCCCGCCCGACAAGAACAGGCTCACGAAATAGCGCGGCGCCTTCCGCGGAGCGCGCGGCGTCACCGTCTGCGACGACGCTCGACGCGCGCCGAGCGGAAGACACAGCAGCGCCGCGACGCCGAGCTTCAGCGCGTCGCGTCGGCGCATCGCGCTCCGTCAGACGACATCGCTCGGGTCCCAACAAGTGCGGAGCCCTTCGTCGAGCGCGTCGAGCTCGGCCAGCTCTTCGGGCGGGATCGCAAAGTCGAACACGTTCGCGTTCTCTTCGATGCGCGCGCGATGCACCGATTTCGGAATCACGACGACCTCGTGCTCGATCGCCCACCGCACGAGCAGCTGCGCCGGCGTTCGTCCGAGCTTCTTCGCGATCGCGACGATCGTCGGGTGCGTGAGGCGCTGGCCGCGCGTCAACGGGCTGTACGCCTCGAGTTGGATCTTCGCCTTCACGCAGCGATCGAGGAGCGCCTTCTGAAAGAGAAACGGATGAAGCTCGACTTGGTTCACCGCGGGCGCTTCGTCCGAGCTTCGCGCGAGATCATCGAGGTGCGCGATGGTGAAGTTGCTCACCCCGATCGCGCGGCATTTTCCCTCGCGCTTCAGCTCGACGAGCGCGCGCCACGACTCGCTTCGCGCCTTCTCGGGCCAGTGGATCAAATAGAGATCGACGTAGTCGAGGCCGAGCGTCGTGAGGCTCTTCGCGCACGCGCGCTTCGCCTGCTCGTAGCCGTGGTCGGCGTTCCACAGCTTCGTCGTGACGAAGATCTGGTCGCGCGGAACGCCGCTCTCGCGCACCGCGCGCCCGACGTCCGCCTCGTTGCCGTAGATCTTCGCGGTGTCGATGTGGCGGTAGCCGAGCTCGATCGCGTCGAGCACCGCGCGGTAGGCGACGCCGCGCGGCGATTGCCAGACGCCGAGCCCGAGCCACGGGATCTCGACACCGCCCGCGAGCTTTGCCGTGCGCGACGTCGATTGAAGGTCCATGCCCCCGAGTGTGCGACGACCTCGGCTATTGGTACAAGAGCGCGTTCTTGATCACGGTGATCGCGTTGCCGCCGAAGTTCGCGGTGTTCGGCCACATGTTGAGGTCGACGCGCTTGCGTCCCTGCGCGGTACCACGGACGATGAGGGGGATGCCGTTGCTCCAGTTGGCGACGACCGTGGTGCCCGCGAGCAGCGGTTCGGTCGACCAGAAGGAGGTCGGCCCATAGCTGACGCTCGCGACGCCCGCCATGAGCGGGCTCGCAGGCTCGAAGACCGTGCCGAGCGTGAGCGTGCCGCCGCTCGTATACGAGTTCACGGTCGTGACGTTGAAGAGCATGTACCCGTTGCCGGGTTGCAAGAAGCGCCCGACCGCGCCCGCTGGCCAGCCGCCGACCGCGAACACCGTGAGCACGACGCGGCCTCCGCCGTCGTAGTACGTCGCGAGGTTGTCGAAGAACGCCGTCTCGCTCGCGAGCGTGTAACCGCCGGAATTGGTCCACGACAGGACCACGCCGTACGCTTGGAGCTGCGCTACGGTCGGCGCCGTGCTCGTGATGTCCATCGCATCGACGACGGAGAACGCTCCGGTCGCTTGAAGCGCGCTCTGGAGCGTCTGAATCGTCGCGAGCGCTTCCGACGCCGCGATGAGCACCTTGCTCGACGAGCAGATGCCGTTGATGCACGACAGGCCGCCCGTGCACACGGTGCTGCACGTGCCGCAGTGGTTGTTGTCGGTGTTCTTGTTGACCTCGCAGCCGTTCGGGCGGTTCGCGTCGCAGTCGAGGAACCCCGCATTGCACGAGCCGTAGTCGCAGGTCATCGACGCGCACGTCGGGCCCGAAGCGTTCGCCGGCGCGCACGGCGCTCCGCACGCCGCGCAGTCGGTCAGGGTCGCGAGCGAGCGCTCGCACCCGTCGAGCTGCTTGTTCGCGTTGCAGTCGCCGAAGCCCGCGTTGCACGCGCCGTTGCACAGCCCCGCGCCGCACGTCGGCGCCGCGATGTTCTGGCTCGAGCAGACGACGCCGCAGCCGCCGCAGTTCGCGGCGTCGATCGCGGTGGCGATCTCGCAGCCGTCGACGCGCTTGTCGGCGTTGCAGTCGGCGAAGCCCGAGTCGCACGCGCCGGTGCAGACGCCGGTCGTGCACGCCGGCGTCGTGATGTGGTTGGCCGAGCAACGCGTGCCGCAGCCGCCGCAGTTCTGCGCGTCGATCTGCGTTCCGGTCTCGCACCCGTCGGTCAGCTTGCTCGCGTTGCAGTCGGCGTAGCCGACGTCGCACGCGCCGTCGCAGAGGCTCGCGTTGCACGTCGGCGTCGCGATGTGATTGCCCGAGCAGACGTTGGTGCATCCGCCGCAGCGCTGCGGATCCGCGCTCGTCGGCGTCTCGCATCCGTTCGTCTTGTTGCTGTCGCAGTCGCCGTAGCCCGGGTAGCAGACGTCGAACCCGCACGTCGCCATGCTGCACGTCGCGTTCACCGCGTGCGCGGCCGTACACTGCTTGCCGCACGCCGAGCAGTTGTTCGCGCTCGACGACGTGTCGACGCACGTCGAGCTGCAGCACGCGGCGACGCCACCGTCGGCGTTGCACGCGTGCCCGCACATTCCGCAGTTCGCAGAGCTCGACGTGGTGTCGACGCACTTGTTGCCGCAGCACGCGAGGGTCGCGCCGCCGTCGCCGGTTTGCGTGCAGTCTGCAGTCGTCTTGCAGCCGGGCGCGCACTGGTAGACGCCGTTCGCGTCTTTCATGCAGTACGTCGTCGCGGGGCAGGTGTCGTTGGTCGGAAGGCACGCGACGCATTTCTGCGTGCTCCGATCGCAGAAGGGCGTCGTCCCAGTGCAGAGCGCGGGGCAGTCAGCGCCCATCGCGTCGCCTGCGGCGTCGCCGGTGCTCGCGTCCGCGCCCGCGGCGCCGCTGTCGTCGTCGCCGCTGGTCCCGGTCTGCGCGTTTCCGTTCGCGCAGCTCGCGATCAGCGTGACCGTGAGCGTGAGCGCGAAGAACGCGGCCAGCGTCGAAGCCAAGGAACGTCTCATGTGAACACCCTCCCGACGAAAAGCGATCTCAGTGTCCGTGCGCCGTCAAAGACCAAACCGCCGACGAATCGCACGGCGTCGACGCCGCGCGCACTTCGATCGTGATCGTGCGGCCGTCGTCCGATCCGTTCGCGAGCGTCCCCGACTCGCCCCATTGAAACGACACCGTGTCGGCCTGGCCGGTGCCGTTCGTCGACGATCCCTTCACCGTCGAGCACTCGACCGGCCCCGCGCTCCCAGGGAGGTAGACGTACAGATCGAAGTTCTCGGCGCTGGGCGACGTGAGCGTGACACTCAGCTTCATCGGCGTCGCGAACGGGCTCGAGTCGTTCTCGGTCGTGGTCAGCGTGAACCACTTCGACGTCGTGCCGCTCGTCGTGACGTCGGCGCTCGACGTGTCGCCGGAGAGCGAGCCGATGCCGGTCGCAGAGGCGCACGCGTTCGGGCTGTCGCACGGGATGGTCGATGTACCGCCGTCGGTCCCGCCGCTGTCCATGCTGCCGCCGTCGCCGCTCGCGCTGTCGGTGTCGACGCCGCCGTCCGTGCCTGGCGAGCCCGCGTCGGCGTGACCGGAGTCCGCGTGCGTGGTCGTGGCGTCGCCCGACGCGCCGCTATCGTCGTCGCCGGTTCCGGGATCGCCGGTCACCTCGGTCGTCCCGACAGCGCACCCTGCGAGGACGATCCCGAGCGCAAACGCGGCAATTCTCGGCATCGCCAAGAATGATAGCGGGTTTCACGGCCTCGGAAAGGCGAACGCGATGCCGAGGCGGCGGCACGAATGTTCGTACCCGAGGGAGCACTCGCGCTCGCGGAGGCCACGGATGCGCTTCAAATCGGGCATCGGCTCTTTCTCGAGGCGCGTGCGGAGCGCGAGGCAATCGCTCCAGACCCCGGCGTCGCAGCCTGACGTCCACGACTGGATCGCCTTGTCGTCGAGATCCTTTGCGCGCACGGGATCGATCGGCACCCCCTGCCCGCGGCTCCGGTAGTTCGACGACAGCTCGATGCACTCGTCGCCGAGCCCTGCGTCGCACTGCTTCTGCCGCAGCGTGACCTCGCGCGTGAACCACTCGCGCGCCTTCTTCGGATCCGCGACGCCGGCCTCGCCGGAGAAGGTGATCTGCGCGACCTCGAAGCATGCGGCTGCGACGCCGGCCTCGCACGCTTTCGTCTCGAGCTCGAGCACCTCCGCGATGTTCGTCGCCGCGCCGCCGCCCGCGCGAAGCAGCTTCGCGAGCGCGTGGCATCCGCGCGGCTCGCCGAGCTCGCACGCCTTCTTGTACGGCGCCGGTGCGCGCGGAGGATCCGCCGCCGCGATCTCGCGCGCGCCCGCGCCGTCCGCGTAGAGCGTCCCCGCGAGCATGCACGACGCGACGTCGCCGAGGTTGCACGTCTCTTCGAGGAGCTCGAGCCCCTTCGCGGTGTCCTTCGCGCCGCCGAGGCCGCGCTGCATCATGAGCGAGAGCGCGCCGCACGCGCGGAGCTTCGTCGTCGGCGGCGTCGCCCCGCCCGCGCACAGCGCTTCGAGCGGTGGTCGCGCCTGCGTGTAGAGCTGGATGCTGCGCGGCGTGCTCTTCTGCACGCCCTTGCCGGTGATCGTCATCGATCCGAGGACGAGGCAGGCATAACCGTCTTGGCCTTCGCACGCCTTCTCGTAGACCGCGGCCGCGCGTCGACGAAGCTCCGGCGCGTTGCCGAGCTTCGCCGAGAGCGGCGTTGCGTCTTCGTAGAGGTGCGCGAGTCGCAGGCATCCGCGCGGCTCGCCCGCGTCGCACGCCGATTGGAATCCGCGCTCCGCCGCCGCGAGATCGCGCGCGCCTTCGGGCGCAAGCCACGCGCGCTCGCCGAGAGACAAGCAAGCCGTCGCGTCCTTCTTCGCGCACGCCGTCACGAGATCGTCGATGTCCGCGACCTTCGGGCCGCTCGCCGCGCCGGGCCAGAGCACCCACGCAGCGACGCCCGCCGCCGCGACGGCGAGGACGCCGAGCGCCGTCCCCATGGTGCGCGCAGACATTCGCCGGCGCGTCGCTGGACGCGCGATCGGTTTCTTTGCCGTCGCCGTGACGACGACGCCCCCCTGCACGGCCGCCGAGTTCGCCATCCCCTCTCCTTACGAGAAGAGAGCGGCAATGGAGAAGTTTTAGGCAGCCGCGAGGATCCGCTCGACGCCGCGGACCGCGTCCGTCATGTGCCGCACGCGCGTCCCGAGCGCCGCGAGGTACACCGTCCGCCCACCCGCTTCGAAGCCGCGCGTGAGCACGTCGGTCCCGCGCGTCACCTCTTCGACGTCGAGGCACGGCTCGCCGCGCGCGAGCGGCTTCGCGATGAGCGCGAGCCCAACGAGATCGCGCGGGTACCCCGTCCCCGCGACGATCCGCCCATTTTCCTCGATGAGCGCGACCGCGCGCACCTCGCTCCGATCGAGAAGCGCTTCCATAAGGAGCTGCAGCGCCTCTTCGGGCGTCCGGCTCCGCTTGCGTCGACGTTCTTGCATCCCGTCATCGTCGAACACCGCCGCGCGCGCGGCCCAATTTTAGAAGCTCACTTCTTCAGAGGCGGCAGCTTGAAGAGCGCCTCGAGCGCCTTGCGTTCGATCTGGTCGAAGCTCGTGTCGCTCATCCCGTCGTAGACCTTCGCCTCGCGCGCGCCTTTCGGCTCGCCGGCCATGTCGCCCATCTTCCAGACGTCGGGCATGCGCCACGACGTGATCTGGACCTTCATCGGCTTGCCGCCGTCGGGGATGTTGTACGTGACGTCGAACTGGAGGTTCACGCCGACGAAGACGCCGCGCGGCTTCACGCTCACCGTCTGCGTGCGCGACCACTCGACGCCGTACTCGACGACGATCGTCGGCACCTTGAAGGTCGGCATCGTCTCGCTGTCGATGCGATCGCCCATCTTCGCGGCGAGCATGTCGGCGGGGAACGTCTCGGCGATCTTGTCGATGAACGCCTTGGCGAGATCGCCCTCGCGCGACGCGAGCCGAGCGGCCTCGAAGTAGTGCGAAGGGAGCGACTCCTTGCCGTTGAAGTACTTGCTCTTTTGGGCCTGCTCATCCGCGAGCGTGAGCGACTTCGACGGACGCAGACGGAACCGCACTTCGACGTCGGGCGCGCCGGTCTTCTCGGAGAACGCGAGCATCCGCTGGACGATCGCGAACGCCGCGGGAGGATCCTTCTCCGACGCCTTCGCCTTGTAGGCCTCGAGCGTGGTCATGAAGAGCGCATGCGTCGCGGCGCGGAGCTCGGCGCCGACTTTGTTCTCCGGGTAGCGCGTCGCGAAGGCCCTCAGTGCGGTGACCGTCCCCTCGCCCTTCGCCTTCTCGAGCTCGGCGAGCATCGCCTTCTTGAGCGACGCTTGGATCTCCGGCTCGATCTTCGAGCCGCGATGCGACTTCGCGAACTCCGAGAGGACCTCGACGGTGCCGATCTTCTCGGCCTCCTTGAGCTCCGCGCGCGGCAGGAGCGTCGACGCGATCTCCGCGGAGTGCGGACCGCCTTGCGCGAGATAGCCTTTGTACGCCGCGACCGTCTGCGCCTTCTGCGCCTCCGCGAACATCGCCTCGTCGCTCGACGAGTTGCGCGTCAGCCACACGATCGGCGCGATGACGAGCCCGACCGCGACCGCGATCGTCCATCCGAGGCGCGCCCAGGTCGGAACGTAGCGCGTGAGCGACTCGGTCGGACCGAGCGGCGACTGCACCGATCCGCCGAAGAGCGGATCGATCCCGGCCATCGAGCTCGGACCTTCCTCTTCGAGCGCGTGCTGGAGCTGCTCGCGCGCGGCGGCGAGCGACTTTTCTACCTTCTCGGCTTTGTCGAGATCCGGAACCTTGAGCGCGAGCTTCTCGCCGCCGGAGAAGGTGAAATGGAACGTCGAAACGGGCGTCGCGTGGCGCTCGACGCCGAGGAGCTCGCGCATCGGGAAGACGCGGAGCTCGGGCGTGCGCGCGTCGATGATGCTCGACGGAAAAACGTACGTGCCGGGCGCGAACGGGAACGTCTTGCGGCGCGTGAAGAGCCACACCGCGCGCACGACGGCGAACGCAGCGGCCGCGAAGAGCGCGGCGTATACCGCGACGAACGGCGCCTTCTGGTGCGCGATGCCGCTCGCCAAATCACCGAAGCCGAGGCGCGTGACGACGATCGCGCCGACCACGAGCGCGACCGCGCCGCCGATCCACACGTACGCCATCGTGCGGCGCGCCTCGACGAAGAGGATCGGCAACGGGTGCGCCGTGCGCATGGCCGATGCCAGGAAACGATCCTGCACCGGACGCGGCAGCGTGAAGAAATCGATCTTCTTCGGCAGCTTTGCCTCCCCTGTTCGCGCGGTGAACGAGAGCTTCGGCGGGCTATCGCTGTCCCTGGAGCTTTCCATGATGCGCGCGGAGATGCGAAGAGCGTTCCCGAACGCATGCGCAGGGGCAGCGGGCGGGAGCGTAGCGCGATAACGGTCGATTCGTCGAAGATCGCAGCGATTTCGGTTCGGGCGTCCGCGGCGCCTGGAGCGAGGCCTCGCGCCTGCATGCGGCTCGCAGGCCGCAGGCGCTGGATCTTCCGAGCCCCGGGGCGCGGGTGCGCACGCGCGCTCGCGACGGCCGTCGAAACGGCGGTAGCATCGGGCCCATGTGCTGCTTCTCGCAACCGGTCGAGCATGTCTCGGGGACGAACATCTTCGCGCGCGGAACGACGAGTGGCCGCCAGCTCCTCGTCTACGGCATGACGCTCGGGGCGCGCGCGGATCTCGCGATGGTGCTCCCGCTCCCGGTGCCGCCGTCGCCGGCGGAGGACGCCGTGCGCTTCATCGATCTCGAGCGCTACCCGCGCTTCTTCGACGACATGCGGAGCGGCTTCCCGATGCTCTACTCCTTCGCGCGCGGCGGCCCGAGCTTCGCCAACGAGCTCGCCGTTCCGAAGGCGCTCGTCGTGCACGACGTCGGCGCGTTCGAAGCGTCGTTCGTCCCGACGATCGCCGACTTCGATCGCCTCGACGCGCGCTTTCGTCTTCCGACGCAGACATGGGACGCGCTCCCGGGGTACCGCACGTTCGGCTTCGCGGTGTTCAAGCTGAAGGGCTTCGCGCCCGGTGGACACGCGAAGACGTTCCATCCGATGGCGTTCGACTTCCCGCGCCACGATCCGCGCGCGCTCTTCTTCCCGACCGTGCACGTTCACGACGGCAAGGTGCACGCGACGGCGCGCTTCGATCACGCGCTCTTCTGCCAAGCGGACGAATCGATCGAAGCGCGCGTCGCGACGTGGGAGCGATCGAGCGGACCGGCCATGACGTTCATGCACGGCGACACGCTTGGGATCGTCGATCCGAACGCGCTTTGCTACCGGAGCCTCATCGTCGGCGACGCACCGAACCGCGACACGATCGTCGCGCCCGCGTGACGTCGCTGCGAGCGAAGCGACGAATCCCTAGAGCTCCAGCGCGCCGAGATCGCTCGCCGATCCCTTCACGGTGCGCGCGATCGCGTTGAGCTTCGCGTCGAGCTGAAAGTCCAGCTTGTACGCGCTCGCGGCCGCGGGGCCCGCCATGCTCGCATCGATGATCGCGCTGCCGGCGATCGGGAGGAACGACGCCACGTCGATCGGCGCGGCGCCGCCGCTCATGACGTTGGTCTTCCCATTCAGCTGTCCGGGCACGGAGTCGACCCAGCCCATCGACACCCAATTGCGACCGAGGTTGACGATGCCACCGGGCGTCCACGCCCCCGTGATGTCGGTCGAGCTCCGCATGTTCTTTTGCCCGACGCTCGACGCGAACACGATGACGTTGTTGAAGACCTCGGCGTGCTCTTCGGTCGTCGAGAGCTGAAAGATCGCGGCGCCGCCGCCGGTCGCGTAGATCGTGTTGCCGAAGAAATAGAGCGTGCCCTTGCGGAAGATCGGCTCGCCCCAGGTCGCGCCCGGCGTGCTCCCATAATGATCGCCGCCGTAGTGGATGAAGCTCCCCTTGCCGCCGTCCTTCGTGATTTGGTTTCCGTAGACGAACGCCGCGCGGTACGCGGGGTTCGCGGTCGCGGTCGTCGGGTAGTCTTCGGCTTCGACGAGATCGATCGCGTGCGCGCCGTCTTCGATGCGGTTGAAGCGGATGACGGAGCCGACGGAGCGGTCCTTCATCGCGTTGCCCCCGGCGCCCTGCCGGAGCGGACCGTAGTGATTGAACTCGAGCACGACGCCGACGCTCTGGATGTACGAGTGGTGCTCGTGGTCGTCGCCGGAGATGCCGTTGTTCGAGAGCGAGTTGCCGACGATGCGAATGTTCTTCGTGACCGCGTAGTCGCCGTCGTCGGTCGATCGACTGAAGATACCTTGCGAGCAGTCGGAGATTTCGTTGTCGGCGATCGTGATGTCGTGACCGCGCTCGATCCACACGCACGAGCCGAACGCGTCGTACGTCTTGGTCGCGCCGGCCGCGTCCTTGAACGAGTAGTTGGGATGCGCGCGCCGAATCGCGAGGCCGTCGACTTGAATGAACGACGGAAACCCGTCGGAAGGTCCGGTGGCGTTGTGCTTGATGAGGAGCACGGAGCGGCCCTGGTGCACGAGCTGATCGGACGCCTTGTTGCCGTACGCCGCGAGGAGCGACGCGCGGGTCGTGGCGCCGGAGCCGTCGATGATCGGACGCTCGCCGTTCGGGCCTTTGACGCCGCACACGCGAACGGGAGCCGCGCTGGTCCCCTTCGCACCGATCATGAACTTCCCAGCGTACGGCGCGGCTCGGTAGAAGATGCGCACGGTGTCGCCGGGGGCGAGGTTTTCCCACGGGACGAGATCGAGCGTCGCGAGCTGTCCTGCGCCGGAGCCGACTTGGTAGTCCTTGCCGGTGCCGGCGACGCAGCTCGTCAGCGGGACGGGAGGAGGAGGCGGCATCACGCCGCCATCGCCGCCGGTGCTGCCGCCGTCGTCGCCGCCTACGCCGCCATCGGCGACGTTGCCGCCGTCGCCGTCACCGACGTTCGCGCCGGGCGCGGGAGCATCGTCGCCACACGCGCCGCACGCGATGGTGGCGCAAACAACCAGAAGCGTCGGAAAGGACGGACGGTCGCAAAAGGCCTCGAACATCGCCGAGCCTTAACACGAATTCGCCGCGCGCCAAGTCATCCGTGCGGGTGACGGTGCACGCGCGGAACGCGCGATGAGCTAGTAGCTGTCGACGATCGCTTTCGCCGGTCGCGCGATCTCATCGAGCGCGCTCGTGAGGATGTTGCCTGCGTCGTCGAGATCGCCCGACGAGAAGCAGAGCTGTTCGCCGATCGCCGGCTCTTTTGGATCGTGCGCATCCGCGATGCCGCCGTTGTCGTTGAAGCGAACGCTGCCGCTGATGTGCCGGCCGATCGCGCCGTGCGGGACCATGAACACCCCGCGCGTTCGATCGCGCACCGCGACGCAGACGCCGTCACGGCAGTGGTACTCGCTGTGGCGCGTCACGTAGACGCGGTGACGCCGGCGATCCGGACCTTGGTACACACCATCGGTCTCGGGTTCCTTCGAGCTCGTGGATGCATTCATCATGCAGATGGCCTACGCACGACTCGGACCAGGCGATCTCAGGCGCGTGGGCGGAGCGGCTGCGCGGACATACGAGGCTCAGGCGCAACGACGGCGTTCGCCGGTCACGCCACGGCGTGGCGTTCTGCAACGCGCGAATCACCGTCGCTTCGCGAAGAACGCGCGCGCGCTCTCTTCATGCGCCTTCTTGCGCGCGGCGCAGAGGCGGATCGACTCCAACGCTCCGGCCAAGACGCGCGGCCCGCCGTCGATCCGGTCGATCACCTTCGCGAAGAACGCCTCGACCTCGGTCGCGCGCGCTTCGTCGCAGAAGTGACCCGCGGTGCCGATGAGGCGCGCGCCGCCGTGGTGCGACGAGATCCGCGCGACGAGCGGGTCGTAGTGCGAGAGAACCCACTGCCACGTCGCGTCGCGCGTGAGCGGAGAGTCGAGCTGCGCCCAGATCGTCGTCATCACCTCGTTCACGCGCAGCGATGCGTCGAGCGACATTTCGCGCGCGCGCAGGGCGAGCGCGGCGTCGCGTGCCGAGCCAATCGCCCACAGGAGCTTGCCGCGGAGCTCCTCGTCGGTCGTCGCGGCGAGGCGCGCGATCATCGAATCGAAGAGCTTGGCGTCTGCTTCTTCTCCGGCGACCGACACGGCGATCCCGGAGAGGTTTGCGTCGACGGCGTCGCGGTGCACGTTGCCGTCGGTGCCTAGGAACGCGAGCCCTCGCTTCTTCGCTTCAGCGCGAACGGCGGGATCGCGCGCGGTGAACGCGAGGAACGAGATGACCGACTGGCGCAGGCGCATCACGTCGTCGTCCTCGCCCTTCGCAGGCGTCCATCCGAGACGATGAAACGCCTTTGCGTAGAGCGATCGCCCGTACGCCTCGGCGTTCCCGCGCAACGTCGCGTCGGACCAGAACCACTCGCGCGCGCTCGACACGAAGCCCATCGGCTCGCCAGCGACTTGCGAGCTCGCGTCACCGGCGAGCGGCGCCGTCGCGGCGAGCGCATCGGCATACGACAAAGTCGCGCGGTTGTACGCGGCGCGCACGCTGTTGCCGAACGCGATCCGCTCGCGCGTCGTGAGATCCGCGAGCCCCGACGTGCGGAGCTTCGCGAGATCCGCCGGCGCGAGGGAGAAGCGGAAGTAGCCGGCGGCACTGGCGTTGGGAAAGACCCAGTCCGGGCACACCGCGGTGCCGAGCGAGATGTCCCCTTCGCGATCCGTGAGGAGCCCGCACGCCTCCTTGGTGTCTTTGCCGATCTTGAAGCGCGCGCAGATGGGGATTTGCCACGTGCGCGTCGCGTCGCCCGTCGAGCCGATCGGAAAATAGCGCGACTGCTTCGCGTGGAGCTTCGTGTCGCCGCCGCACTTCACCTCGACCTCGACGAACGGCACGCCCGCCTGATCGAGGAACGTCTTGAACGGCGCCCTCACGTCTTTGCCCGCCGCCGTCGACAGCGCGCCGAGAAAGTCGTCCGCGTTCGCCGATCCGAAGCGATGCGCTTCGAGGTAGTCGTGCACGCCCTTCCGAACGACGTCGCCGCCGAGCCAGCGCTCGAACATCGAGAGGACGCCGCCGCCTTTTTGATAGGTGATCGTATCGAACGCGTTCTCGATGTCGTGCGTCGACAGGATCGGCTGGCGAATCGCGCGCGCGCTGACGAGCGAGTCCGCGCCCATCGCGCCCTGAACGCCGCCGAGGAGCGAGTGATCCATCTTGAGCTTCGGGTCCCACAGATCCGCCGCCTTGTTCCCCATCCACGTCGCGAACGATTCGTTGAGCCAGAGATCGTCCCACCACGTCATCGTCACGAGATCGCCGAACCACATGTGCGCGAGCTCGTGCGCCATCACGCCGGCGAACGCGCGACGTTGACCGATCGGCGCCTTGTCGTTCATGAGGACGAGGTATTCGCGAAACGTGATCGCGCCCGGGTTCTCCATCGCCCCCTCCTTGTCGGGGACGGCGAGGATGTCGAGCTTGTCGTACGGGTACTCGACGCCGAAGTACTCCTCGAGCTTCGTGAGGATCTCGCCGGTGTGCGAGAGCGCGTACGCCATCTCGGGGCCGCGCCCTTTCGCCGCGACGCCGCGGAGGGCCAGTGGACGTTTGCGGACGCCATTCGCAGCGACGTCGGCGACCGGAACGATGTCGAGCGGGCCGGTCGCGAACGCGACGAGGTAGCTCGGGATCGGGAGCGTCGGCGCGAACGTGAAGCGTTTGCTCGCGCCGTCGACGGTCGGGGGCGCCGCCTCCTTCGTGTTCGCGACCGCGACGTGCGCGCTCGGGACGACGATAGCGATCGTGAAGGGGATCTTGAAGCTCGGCTCGTCGAAGCACGGAAACGCTTGGCGCGCGCCGATCGCCTCGAACTGCGTGAACGCATACGCCTCGCCAGCCTGCTTCGCGCGGTAGAGACCTTTGAGCGACGTCGCCAGCGGAGCGTCGTATTCGATCCGCACCTTCGCGCGTCCCGCGGGGATCGCGCGCGTCGCTGTCAGCTGCGCGATGCCGCTCGGGTGCTTCTCTTCCCACGTCGCGTCGATGGCGGCGCTGCCCTCCGGCGTGATCGTCGCGCGCGAAACGTGGAGACCGCGACCGTGCAGCCAGAGAATGCGGCGCGCACGACCGAGCTCGATCGCGATCTCCGCGACGCCGGAGAAGCGCTCTTCGCTCGCGGCGATCTTCAGCTCGATCGACTGCGCGGTCGGGCGAACATCCGCGGGGAGGCGCACCGTCGGCACGGGCTCGGCTTCGGTGCCGTCGGCGATCGACGACGCAGTGGCGTTCGCGCTCGCCGATCCGATCGGACGCGCTGGACCGACCGGCTCGACGGCGGGACCGCATGCGAGCGGCGCGAGAGCGGCGAACGAAACGAGCGAAACGAGGAGCGCGCGGGCGCGGCGGCGGGCTTTCACGCGCGCAGCATAGCCACGATGCCGAAACCTCGCACTTCTCACGGGCGATGCGGAAGGGTAAAAGCGGGCGTTCATGGCCGTGAAGGACGACGATTCGCCGCTCGACGCGGCCGCCGACGAGGCCGAGTCACGCGCGGCCCCGTGGTGGGACGCCGGCGGCAAGACGTTCTCCGGGATTTACTGGTTCGTCATCGCGCTCTTCGTGGGCTCGCTGTGGCGGACGCAGTCGCTCCCGTTCGTCGATTACCCGCAGCACCTCGCGCTCGCGTCGACGTTGCGACGCATGCTCACGAGCGGCGCGCCGGAGCAGGCGCTCTACGAGACCAACCTCGCCAGCTACAACTCGCTCTTCCACGTCCTCGTCGCCGCGCTCCACGTCGTCGTGCCGATCGACTCCGCGGGGAAGATCGTCCTCGGCCTCTACTTCTTCCTGGTCGGCTACGCGTCGCTCGCACTCCTCCGCGCGACGGGCCGTCCGCGCGCGCGCGCGTTCCTCGTCTTCGCGGTGATCGCGGGCTACTCGATCGCGTGGGGCTTCGTGAACTTCGGGCTCGGCGTGTCGATCCAGCTCGTCGTCTTGTCGCGCGTCCTCACGCCCGCGCCCGCGAAAGAAGAGCCGCGCGCGATGTGGCGCCGCCACGCGATTACCGCGGGCCTCGCGACGCTCGGTGCGTACACGCATCTCCTCGGAAGCGCGCTCGCGTACATGTTGATGCTTGTCGTCATCGTCGTCGGCGTGCAGACCGAGGACGACTCGCTCCCGACGCGGATTCTCCGCGCGCTGAAGCGCGGGGCCGCGCTCGTGCCCGCGATCCTCTACTCGGTGTTCGTCTACTGGCGGCAGCAGCAAGGCGCGTACAAGAACTTCGAGTACGGCACGTACGAGGGGAACGACAACTTCGCGCTCGTGAAGGTGCGCTACTTCCTCGACTACTCGTGCGGCATGCGCTCCGATCAAATGGATGGCAAGGTCCTGCTCGTCGCGATCATGCTCCTCCTCGGCGGCGCGCTCCTCCGCGATCGCGACGACAAACGCCACGCGGCGCTTCCGTGGATGTTCGTCGCGTCGGCGTTCGCGTACGTCGTCATCCCGCACGTGTTCTGGGCGACGAACTTCGTCTACGAGCGGATCTCGTTCCTCGTCGTGCTGACCGCCATCCTGTGGGCGCCGCGCGCGTGGCCGAAGCTCGAGACGTTCGTACGGATCGCCTACGTGTCGGTCGGCTGCGCGGCCGCCGGGAATTTCTTCACGTCGATGGGCAACGCCGGACGCGAGCTCGCGGATCTCGACGCCGTGATCGCCGACGGCCCAAAGGACCGACGCGTCGTCGGCCTCGTGCACTCGCCGCGCATCCCGTCGTTTCAACAAGTCACGCTGCTTCACACACCGTCGTATTACGTCGCGCGCAACGGCGGCGAGGACGCATTCTCGTTCAAGCGAACGATGAGCCTTCCGGTGCACTACCGCACGAGCACGATGCCGCCGCCGACGCCGCAAGATTTCGAGTGGCGCCCGGAGTCGTACCGACCCGACGCCGCGTTCGCGAAGTACTTCGATCTCGTCCTCATCAAGGTGACCCCCGGCGACGAGCTGATCGATCCGCGCGAAGACATCTGGGGCGATCGCTCCGAGCAAGTGCGCGTCATCTCGCACCACGGCGCGTGGTGGCTCCTCGACGCGAAGAATGTGCAGCACGACTGGTGATGGCGCTCCTCGACTCGACACGCGCAGACGTCGCCGCGCTGGCGCAGTCGCACGGCGACGCCGTCGCCTTCGAGCGCGGGCTCCTCGATCTCCTCGCGCGCGCCATCGGGTTCGACGTGGCGTTCGTCGAGTCGAAGTCGGGCGCGCGTCCTCCGACGCTTCGCGGTCTCGATGCCGCACGCTTCGCGAGCAGCCTGCCGCAGCGCGCGGCGTACGATCGCGAGCTCGCGCCGGTGAAGCGCGCAGCGATGGCGGCGCGCGGGGTGGCCGTCGACACGGCCGTGCTCGGCGCGGCGACGGTCCGCGAGAGCGCGTACTTCCGCGATCTCGCGGCGCCGGTGGGTGGGAAGCATTCGCTGCTCGCCTACGCGCACGTTCGCGGCCGCGAGGTCGGCGGCGTGATGCTCGGGCGCACGGGCGGAGCCTTTCGCGCGCGAGAGATCGCGTTCTTGGAGGCGCTCCTCCCGACGATGGCGCTCGCGCTCGCGTCGTTCGAGCGCGCGGCGCCGGTGGTCAACGCGCCGCTCACGCCACGCGAGCGCGACGTGCTCGGCTACCTGTGCCTCGGGTACACGAATGCAGAGATCGCGCACGCGTGCGGCTCGTCGCCGAACACCGTGCGAAATCAGCTGGTGAAGGTGTTCGCGAAGCTCGGCGCGACGACACGCGCCGAAGCGGTCGGCATCACGCTGCGCGGCGAGGCGACGTAGCGCCCCGCGTCGGACGCGCCGAGGCGCGATGGTACACCCGTACCATCGACCCCGCGCACGGCGCGCCGTACGAACGGTGCATGAACAGCGAGCGCGTCGTGTTGATCACAGGAGCATCGTCCGGCATCGGAGCCGTCACCGCGGCGGCCTTCGCGGCGCGCGGATGGCGCGTCTTCGGAACGAGCCGCACGCCGCGCGACGGCGCGATCACGATGCTCCCGCTCGACGTCCGCGACGACGACGCGCCCATCGCCTGCGTCGCCGAAGTCGAGCGACGCGCCGGTCGCCTCGACGCGCTCGTCAACAACGCCGGCGTCATGCTCTTCGGACCGGTGGAAGAGATCACTCTCGCCGCCGCACACGATCTCTTCGAGACGAACTTCTGGGGCGTCGCGCGCATGGTCAACGCGGCGCTGCCGCTCCTTCGCAAGCAAGGGCATGGTCACATCGTCAACGTCGGTTCGGTCGCCGGCACCACCGCGATCCCGATGAACGGGTACTACGCGGCGACCAAGCACGCGCTCGCCGGATACACCGAAGCGCTCCGTCACGAGGTGACGGATTTCGGCGTGCACGTCGCGCTCGTCGCGCCGTCCGACTTCAAGACCGGACTCTGGGACCGCACGCCGATCGCGCCGTCGCGGATCCCCGCGTATGCCGCCCTGCGCGAACGCGTCACCGCCGCGCTCCGCGTCGCGCTCGAAGCCGCGCCCGAGCCGCGCGCCGTTGCGGAGCACATCGTGCGGATCGCCGAGAGCGACGCGCCCGTGCTCCACAATCCGGTCGGCGCGTGGGCGCATGCGTTGCCGCGCATGAAGGCGTGGATGCCGCAGCGAATGTTCGAGCGCGGCGTGCGGCGACGATTCGTCGGCGCCTGAGCGCGCGTTCTAGCGAGGCGGCGTAATCGGCGCGCATGTCGACACGCCGGCGCCGACGATTCGGAAGCCGATGTTCGACATGTACGCCGTGTCGATCGATCCGTCCGACGGCCGATAGCGCGTCACGTTCGTCGTGCGGTTCGGCATCAAGTTCGCGTCGGGTGCCGTGTAGAGATAAAAATCGCCGCCCCAGAACGAGAACGCCCAAAACGCCGGCGTCTCGACGCCCGCGAGGGGCTTGGTGCTCATCACGCCGCCGCTCGCTTTGTTCAGCTCTGCGACCTGCACGGGCATCGTCGTGAAGAAGCCGAAGAGGCGCGCGTCGCCCGTTCCGGTGAGCTCGGCGTTCTGCCCGGCGAGCGCGCCGGTGAACGGACCGATCGTGTTGAGCTTCTGTCCGACGAGATCGATCTTGCCGAGGCCCGGGCTGTTCGTCCCGCCGAGGCCGCCTCCGGTCGCCGCGACGTAGAGCGTCTCGTCGGTCCCCATCGCGCTGTTCGTCGAGAAGCCCATCCCGAGGCGGTACCAGTTCGTCTTCAATTGCACGCTCGTCGGCTGGCAGCCCGCGTTCGCGGTGCTCACCTTGAAGATCGCGCCGCCGGTGTCCTTGCCGGTGATCGGATCGCCCTCGGCGTAGTTGACCCAGGCGGTCGCGTCGCGATCGACGGCCATCGAATTCGGCGTCATCGCCGTCTGGCACGTGAGCCGGCCGATCTTCATGAACTGCTTCGACGGCGGAGAGAAGCTGTAGAGATCGTTGTCGGACGAGAGCACGTAGACGAGCTTCGCGGCCTCGCTGCAATCCTTGCCGCCGGTGCCGCCGTCGCCGCTCGTGAAGCTGCCGTCGCCGTTGAAGACGCCGCCGTCGTCGCCGTTGACGCCGCTGTCATCACCGCCGCCGTTGCCGAAGCCGCTGCCGCCGTTGGAGCCACTGCAACCGATCGCCACGACGACGCCGAGAGCGGGGAGAAGAGAAAGATGGAGCGCGCGCATGACGCTCACGGTTAGCACAACGGGCTACGCGCGCCGTCTCATCTAGGGATCTCGATGTAGGTGAATCGCGTCGATCATTGCGTCGCGCCGCGCGGCGGACGCGGGCGGAACGACGGCTCGATCGTGGCGTCGCCGCTTCGCCGGTTTCGGAGACCGAAGACGAGCGCGACGCGGAGCTGCACGATGCCGCCGGGCGCGCCCGACGCGACCGACGCCGCACCACCGAGCTCCCCGTCGATCGCGAAGTAGAACGCTTGGACAGGCAGCTCGAGCCGAAAACCGCCGACGAGGCCGAAGGCGTCGTTGCTCACGTCGACGCGCGCGGGCCCGGGATTCACGACGCCCGAGCCCGGTGGAGGAAGGAAGTCTTTGCAGCTGGCCGGAAAGAACAACATGACGTCGCAGCCGCCGGTCGACGCGCGCCAGTGCTCGTACGAGAGCCCGCCGCGCAAGACGCCGCCGAACGACGCGAAGCCATCGCCGAACACGCGGTAGCTCCCGCCGAGCGTGTACGACATCGCGGTCCAGCGTCCGCCTTGTCCGCTCGACTGAAACTGCACGCGCGCGAAGCCGCCGACCCGTTCGAGGCCGAAGTCGATCTCGCCGCCGAGGATGCTCGTGCCGACGAACGACGGGAACGTCGACTTGCTCGTCATCGCGGCGAGGCCGCCGCCGACGACCGGCAGGAGAGCGAGGCGCCACGTCGGGAAGGGCGGCGGATCGTTCGGAGGCGGCGCCTCCTCGGCGCGCGCGACGCGCGACGCGAAGACGACGCCGACAAACCCAGCGAACGCGGCCAGCGCGAAGCGATTCACGGAGCGCAACCTAGCGCAATTCAGGCCCGCGGCGCGGACAACGCGACGCACATCAAGCCAGAGGCGCGGACAACGCGACGCACATCAAGCCAGAGGCGCGGACAACGCAACGAACGGCGCGCGCTTCCCCAAGCGCGAGACGAGCGACGCGACCCGGTAGCCGGACGCCGCGAGCGCCGTGCGCATCGTCGCGACGTCGGCCTCTTCCGCGATCCCGCACGCGTCGAGCGCGGCGATGAAGAGCTCCGCGCGCTCTTTGCGAAGCCACTTCACGCCGAGGTGCTCGTTCACGTCGAGGAAGCGCCGGCCTACGTCGTCGTCGAGCGCGCGCTTGAGGCAATCGGCGCCGTCGGGCGGACCGACGCGAACGAGGACGCACACGAGGAGCGCCGCGATGCGCGCGTCGTCGTCACTCATTCCCGACGCGCGGAACGCACGCGCTATCACCGGCTCGAGCCGCCACGCATCGACGACGTCGTCGACGCGCGCTCCGCCGACCGCACGCAGCGCGTCGACGAAGAGCCACGCGATCGCGATGGGCTGCATCGCGAGGACGACAGGGCGCGCACGCACCGCGAGGAGCTGAAGATCGATCTCGAGATCATCGACCTCGGGGATCGCGAGCTTCGGGTAGACGTACGCGACGCCGTCGAGGAGGTGCTGCATCTTCTCGCGCGCCGCGGACGCGCTCCCCGTCGGCGACGTGAGGAGGTAACGCACGCTTCCCGGCGTGAGCGCCTCGTCGAGCGACGCGTGGATCGCGGCGAACCGAAGCGCGAGCACAGCCTCTTCGATCGACGCCACGCCGCGTCCGCCGAGCTCCTTCGCGAGCGTCGCGTACGGATGCTCCTCGGTGTGCTCGACCTCACGAAAATCAACGAGCACGCGGTACTTGAACGCGCCGAGCTCGAGACGAAGACCGCCGGCGACCATCTCGTCCTCACGCCGCACGTATTCGAGCCCCTCGGCGCGATCGCGGAAGAGGACGATCCGATCGCCGCCGCGCATCCCGAGTGCGTCGGCGATGGATCGCCGCTCGATGGTGCCGCTCGGTCCGAGGAAGCCGACCGAGAGCGCGATTCGCCCCGACGTCGACTTGAACTTGTTGTGGTAGACGACGAGCGATCGCTCGACCTTGCCGTTCGCGTCGACCGCGCTGTTCGAGTACGCGATGACGTCCTCGTCGACCGAGCCGTCGTCGCGCACGAAGTCGTAGAGATGGAACTGATCGACGCCGCTGAAGAGATGGCGGCGTCGCAGCAGCGGAAAGATCTCCCGCTCGTGCCGCTCGACGAGCCACGAGTCGGGACGCTCGTCCTTCTGCGCGCGCCGGAACTCCATCCCGTACTTCTCGGTGTAGCCCTCGATCTGCCCGTGCCCGAACATCGGCAGCCCCGGCATCGTCGCCATCAAGACGCACACGCCGAAGTACTTGTCGTCTTTTCCGAACTGCGCGATCGCGGTGTCCTCGTCCGGGTTGTTCATGAAGTTGACGTGACGCTCGAGGATCCGCGGCTCGTACTCGAGGACGTTCTTGATCGACAGGCGAAAGTTCGCGTTGTCCTCGCGCTTGAGCATGTTCATGAACGCGGAGTTGTAGACGCGGTGCATGCCGAGCGTGCGGACGAAGAAGCCCTCCATCATCCAGAACGCTTCGGCGAGGAGCAGCGTGTCGGGTGCTTCGACGGCGACGCGATCGACGACCTCGCGCCAGAACTCGACGGGGAAGAGGCTATCGAGATGCTCGCGCGTCATCGCGTGCGCGGCGCGCGACGGAACGCAGTCGCCGCCGTGACCCGGGAGCGGAAACCAGAGGCGCTGGAAGTGCCGCTTCGCGAGCGTCATCGCCGCGTCGAAGCGCAAGATCGGGAACATGCGCGCGACGCGCAGGATCGTCTGGATGACCGCCTCGCGCACGTCGGCGCGGAGGTAGTCGAGCTGCGCGGTGTCGTTCCACGGCATGCTCGTGCCGTCGTTGCCGTGGTAGATGTACCGCACGCTCCCGGTCGCGCGATCGACGCGCTGGAAGACGACCGCGGCGTCGGTCTTGTGCCAGTAGCCGTCTTCGAGCCGGACCTCGACGCGATCATCATCGGCGAGGTTCTCGCCGGTGAAGCGGTACGACGGAAACGGCGGGTGCTCGGTCTGCAAGAAGCGCTCGGGGTGATTCACGAGCCACGTCGAGTCGATCCCCATGTGGTTCGGGACCATGTCGCTCGCGAGCCGGATGCCGCGCCGCGACGCGCGCTCGCGGAGATTTTCGTACGCGGCGTGTCCGCCGATCTCCGGCGCGATCTCGTAGTCGTCGAGCGAGTACGCCGACGCGAGCGCGTCGTGGTTGCCTTGCATCTGCTTGATGCGTTGCGACGCGCGGCTGCGACGCCAGACGCCAATCAGCCAGAGGCCGGTCATCCCGCGGTGCGCCAGCTCGTCGAGCTCTTCGTCGGGAACGTCGGCGAGCGTCGTCACGCTGCGCTCGTAGCGGCGCGCGAGCTGCTCGAGCCACACGAACGTCGACTTCGCGATCATCACGACGCGCGGCATCCAGTCGAGATCGCGGCTGAAGCGCTCCGGCTCGTGCTCGTACATCGGCCCGGCGAACGTCGCGGGCGCGGCCGGCGGCGGATCGTGTTGACCGTGCGCCGCATGGGCCGCACGCCACAGCCACGCCTGCGCTTCCTTGAGCGCCCCTTCACCCGCGACGAGCTTGTGCCACACCTCGAGGTGCGTGAGATCGAGCCCCCACTGCGTCCGCATGTACTCGAGCTGCCCGACGAGCGACGTCGGCGCGTGACGAATCGGAGCGAGGAGCAGATCGAGGAGACTCTCGCCTGCCGCGCCGATCCGCGGCGCTTCCTCGAAGTGCTCCGACGCGGTCGCGACGAGCGAGCCGTACGACGTCGCCTTCACGAGATCGTCGTCGTGGACGAGATCACGGATCGGCGCGTACGCCGGATTCTGGTTCGCGATCCACAGGAGCAGCACCTCTTCGAGGACCCACTGCTCGTTCGAGACGCCGTCGGTCTCGCCTTCGAGAAAATGCTCCGGCGCGATCTCGCCGCGATACACCGCGGGCGGTGGAAACGTGCGGACGAACGTGAGGAGCGTGCGATCGAGATCGGCGCCGAGGCGCGCGCGAAGCTCGCCGAGCAGCGTGTCGAACGCCGCCGGCGCGAACGCCGTGCGGTACAGCGACACGACCGCGTGCTGCACTTCGTGCACGAGCCCCATCGCTTGGAGCTCGACGGCGCTCGGCGCATCCGCGCGCGTCTTTCGAAGCGCCGCGGCGAAGCGCTCGGCCGCCGCGAGATCCGCGAAGGCGACGTCGCCGCGCACAGCGAAGAGGGCGTCCGCGAACCCGATCGCATCGCGCGCGTCTTTGCGCACGTGAAAGAAGCGGAGCGGCGAAGCGACGACCGCCGAAGAAAGGCGCGGGAGGCGCAAACGAAGGGCGACGAAACGCACCCGTGGTGAATAACGCATGCAGCCGTCGGGGCGCCAGGGGCCGTCTACGCCGAACCGCCACGGGTGCTGCGCCAGCTCGCGATGGTCCAGCCTTTCGCCTCCGCCACGCGGCGCAGCGCCTTCCGCGGATTCACCGCGACGGGATGGCCCACGAAATCGAGCATCTCGATGTCCGATCGGCTGTCGCCGTACGCCCAGCAATCCTTCGGATCGACGCCGAGCTCGTCGCAGTATCGCTGCGCGTAGGAGCGCTTCATCGGGCCGTACGGGATCTCCACCCCTGCGAGATCGTGCACGCGCCCGTCGACGATGTTCGCCCAGCTCGTCGATACGCGCTCGATGCCGAGGTCGCGCGCGATCTCGAGCACCGAGTAGCGCGGCCCGGCGGAGATGATCGCGAGGTGCGCGCCGTCGCGTCGATGGCGCTCGACCTCCGCTTCGCCCTCGCGGTAGAGGAGCGGTCGCACGTGTCGGGCGTGCGCGTCCTCGCAAGCCTGCTTGATCGGTCGTTCGAGCTTCCCGACGAGGCGCTCGACCGAGCGACGCCAGATCTCGATCTCGTCGATCCGGCCCGCGAGGTAGAGGAGATTGTACGCGAGCACGCGCGCGAGATCGGCGACGCCGACGATGTTCGCGCGCCAGAGCTCTTTGCCGAACGCTGTTCCCGTCGATCCGCGCATCAGCGTGTGATCGACATCGAAGAACGCGAAGTAGGGGCGCGGCGCCTGCATGACTCGCAGCGTTCTTAGCAGCGTTGTCATCCAAACGGGGGGCGGCGTAGGGCGTGGAAGTTGCGACGCGGGATGGGATGCTCGCTCAAATGTCTTCGATCTCCCGCATCGCATCCGCTTTTCCCGCGCTTCTCCTCGCGTTCGCCGCGGCCCATTGCGGCGGCAGCATCACGGGCTCTCCGACGATCACCGACGGCGACGCCGCGGTCGCGGATGGGATGGCAGACGGTGGCACATCCGTCGACGCGACACCGCTGTTCGACAGCAGCATCGACGTCCTCCAGCCGGCGGACGATGCCGCGACCACCTACGAGTGGTTGAGGGGGGCCATGGTCGGCACGTGGCGCGGCGTCCGTACCGACCCCTGGGAACCACCCGCCGACGTGCTGATCCATCTCGATGCGGCCGGCCGCTACACGGCGCATTGCACGGACCAGCAGGCGTCCGATCCGTGCGTCTGGCACTACGGCACCGACCAAGACCTGCCGGGCAAGACGTACGAGCTCGTGACCCTGACCGGGAATGGCAAGGGATCCGGACGCATCCTGATCGCCTTCTCCGCGACGGAGACGCGGACAGGAGCGTTCGATTCGCTCGTCGTCGATCCGACTGGCATGACGATGACCTTCGACTTCTACCCCGCGTGGCTGGGTGCGCTCGGCCCGGTGCACTTCACGCTCACGCGCGTCCTGCCGTAATTGCTCGCTTCCCCTGGCGTTCATGGCGTCCTGGCGGTTAATCTCCGCGACCAATGAGCGCGCGATTTTTGGTCATGGGCTGCGGTGGCATCGGCGGTGTCGTCGCCGGTCATCTGTTCGAAACGGGTCACGACGTCACCGCCGTCACCACCAACGAAGCGATCGCGACCGCGATCAACGAGCGTGGGTTCCAGCTCCAGGGCGAAGGCGGCGAGCGGACGGTGCGCGGACGCGCGCACGTCGGCGTCCCCGACGGAGAGTTCGATTTTGTTCTGCTGGCGACGCAGCCGCCGCAAGTCGAAGAGGCCGCGCGGTCCGCGCTCTCCGCGCTCGCGCCGACGGGGCGCATGGTCTGCTTCCAGAACGGCCTGTGCGAAGCGCGCGTGGCGGCGATCGTCGGCGCCGATCGCACGCTCGGCGGGATCGTCGCGTGGGGCGCGTCGATGCCCGAGGCCGGCGTCTACGAGCGCACGTCCGCGGGCGGCTTCACCGTCGGCCGCCTCGACGGTGCGAGCGATCCGCGTGAAGAAGATCTCGCGCGCGCGCTCGAGACGATCGGCCCCGTCGATCTCACCAGCAACTTGAGCGGCAAGCGATGGAGCAAGCTCGCGATCAACTGCGCGATCACGTCGCTCGGCGCGATCGGCGGCGATCGCCTCGGCGCGCTCTTGCAGCATCGCTTCGTGCGACGACTCGCGCTCGAGATCATGAGCGAGACGGTGTACGTCGCGCGCTGCGAAGAGGTGAAGCTCGAGAAGGTCTCCGGCACGTTCGATCTCGACTGGCTCGCGCTCACCGACGACGAGCGCACCGCGAGCGGATCGCCCGGCCTCGTCGCGAAGCACGCGCTGCTCCTCGCGGTCGGCTTCCGTTACCGGCGCCTCCGCAGCTCGATGCTCGCGGCGATCGAGCGCAAGCGCACCCCCGCCGTCGACTTCCTGAACGGCGAGGTGATCGATCGCGGCCGCCGGCACGACGTCGCGACGCCCGCGAACGATCTCGTCGCGAGCACCGTGTGGCGCGTCGCCGAAGGCAAAGAGACGCCGAGCATGGATCTGCTACGGCGCGTGTCGGACGCGGTGCGCGTGTAGTTTGCACGCGTCGGTGTGCCGCATCGTGCAAGGCGCGATCGCGGAGGCGCCTCCCATCGCATGCACGCGCACGACGAGGCGCGCGATCTCGCCGAAAACAGCAGGTGGCGTGGAGCGTGCAGTAGTGCGCGTTCTTCCTTCGGAGGTTCGCCATGAGAAGCTCGCATCTGTTCGGACTCGTGCTCGGCGTCGCGGTCACGGTGGTGTCGGCGACGGCGCGCGATGCGCGGGCGTGCGGCGGCTGCATCCACGAGCCACCGAAGCCGAATCCGCCGCCGAACGAGATCGAGACGATGGTCACCGATCACAGGATGATCCTGTCGATCTCGGCGCAGCAGACGACGCTCTACGATCAAGTGAAGTACGTCGGGAACCCGGCGTCGTTCGCGTGGGTGCTTCCGATCTCCGGCACGGTGAAGATCGGACTGAGCAGCGACGCCATGTTCGCGGCGCTCGACCAAGCGACCGAGACGATCATCAGCGCACCTCCGCCGCCCGTGTGTCCGCCGCCGCCGTCGCGCTACTGCCCGAGCAACTACTGCCCGCAGCCGAATTGTCCGGGCGACCGCTACGGAAGCGCCGGATCCGACGGGGGGAGCTCACAAGACGGAAGCGCCGGCAGCTTCGGCGACTCCGCGTCGGCCGACTCCGGTCCGCCCCCTGTGACGATCACGATGCAAGAGACCGTCGGTCCGTACGAGACGGTGCAGCTCCACTCGACCGATCCGATGGCGCTCGAGGATTGGCTCGTGTCGCACGGCTTCGCGATCCCCGATGACGTCCGCCCGATCATCGCGGCGTACGTCGCTGAGCATTTCGATTTTCTCGCGATGAAGCTCGTCCCCGGTGCGGGCGTGCAGGCGATGCGACCCGTGCGCGTGACGTGGCCCGGAGCGACGACGGTGCTTCCGCTGCGCATGGTCGGCGCGGGCACCGGCGCGACCGTCGGCGTCGGGCTGTGGATCGTCGCGGAGGGGCGCTACGAGCCGCAGAACTTTCCGTGGTTCGTCCTCGGCGCGAACGATCTGACGTGGGACTACCGGATCCAGCGGAGCGACTACACGACGCTTCGCGCGCAAAAGGAGGCCGCGCTCGGCGGACGCGGTTGGCACATCGAGAGCTCGGACGTCGGCCCGATCAACACTGTGATCAGCGCGCTCTCGAGGCCAGGCGCGAGCATGTATTGCGATCCGGTCAAGAACGCGGACGGAGGCGTCGTCGAGTCGAGCGATCAGGCGCGCAGCGACGATCTTCAGGCGCTCCTCGGCGGGATCCCGTTCGGTCACGCGCGCGTGACGCGCATGCGAAGCGATCTCGCGCACGCCGCGCTCGCGACGGACATCATGTTCCAAGCTTCGGCGGATCAGTCGACGCTCCCGTCGACGCTGTTCGTCACGCGAAACAACGCGCCGGCGTGCCCTGTCTATCCGGATCCGCCCCCCTGCCCCGCCGAGCCGCCGGCGTGCCCGCCCGTCACGCCGTGCCCTCCGTCAGTCGCGGACGGATTCGCGAACGGCGCCGCGGGCGAGAGCTTCTCGTGCGCGTCGACCGCGACGCCCGCCTCGCCCGAGGCGCTCGGATCGTTCGTCATCCTCGCGGGGATCGTCGTCTTTCGGATGCGCCGTCGCCGCGCGCGGTGACGGACCTTACGCGCGCATCCGCAGCGCGCTCGGCACGACGTCGATAGAGATCGGCAGCCCGCCCATCGGCTCGCCGTCGCAGTCGATGAGGAACACGCCCCGCGCGTCGTCGTTGTCGAGATCGAGCTCGATGCGATCGCATGCAAAGTGCACGGTACCGCGCTGATTCAAGTGGTCGCCCGTATAGATCTTCCGCGACGACATCGCGAACGCGATCTTCGACGGAGCGCCGATCGACACCACCTCGAAGACGCCGTCGTCGATCTTGGCCATCGGCGCGACGTGCATGCCCGAGCCGAAGTACTGACCGTTGCATACTGCAATCATATAGCTGGCGACGCGCTTGACCTCTTCGGTGCCGCCGCTCCGTACGTTGCAGCGAACGCGCCCTTTTTTGCACGTCGCGAGGGCGCGTAGCGAGGCGCTGAAGTACGCGGCCTTGCCGCCCATCTGCGCGGGCGCATCGGCGACGTACCGATCGACGAGGCCGCCCATGCCGGCGGAGAGGATGTTGACGAACCAGCGCACGGCGTCTTTGCCGGCGTCGTCTTTGTAGTGCATCCGTCCGACGTCGATCTTGCGTTCGCGCCCCGACGAGAGCGCGGCGAGGTAGCGATCGAGGCGATGCTCGATGCCGATCGTGCGACGAAAATCGCCGCCCGTCCCTTGCGCGATGAAGCCGACTTGCGTGCCGTTCGCGCCTTGCTCCGACGCGCGCATCACGCCGTTGACGACCTCGTTCAACGTGCCGTCGCCGCCGACCGCGATGACGAGCCCGCGTCCTTCGCGCGCGGCCGCTTCGACGATCTCGATGGCGTGGCCGCGCCGCTCGGTGTGAACGACGTCGACCGCTCCGAGCGCGGCTTCGATCGCCGGGCGCATCGACGCGAAGGTCCGACCGGTGCGCCCTCCGCCCGACTGCGGGTTGACGACGAGGAGCGGCGTCGACAGCGAGGGCAACGCACTCACCCTCCGCCTGCGTCTTCCTTCGGCCAGACGACGCCGCGCATGCGCAGGTCCTCGACCGTGTCGGCCAGCGTCTCCATCGGATCGCGCGACGTCCATCCGAGCTCGCGCTCCGCCAGCGACGAGTCGAGGTACCAATAGCGTTGCGCCATGTCGAGGCTCACCGAGTCGAGCGGCAGGTCGACGCCAAAGCGCGACGCCAGCTTCTCGGCCATCTTCGCGCCGACGCGCGCGAGCTCGGGAGATCGCGGCATCGGGATCCAAGGCGCCTTCACGCCGGAGACCCGCGCGAGGCGCGCGAAAAACTCGCGGAGGGTGAGGTTCTGCGCGCCGACGAGGTAGCGCTTGCCGGGGACCCCCTTTTCCATCGCAAGGCGCATCGCTTCGGCGGCGTCGCGCGCATCGACGAACGAGAGACCGCCCGACGGGATCGCGGGGATCTTCCCGTCGAGGAAGCGAACGACGTCTTCCGTCGACGACCCGAACGTGTCGCCGGGGCCGAGCAGCAGCGTCGGGTTGACGCAGACGACGGCAAAGCCGGGGACGTTCGCTTCGAGCGCCGCGCGCTCGGCGAAGAGCTTGGCGCGGTAATACGGCCAGCGTGAGACGAGCGCGAGCGGCGTCTCGTCGGATTCGGTCGCGACGTGATCCGGATCGTCGCTGACGGCGACGGTGCCGCTGGTCGACGCGACCACCGCGCGCTTGACCCCTGCGGCTTTGCACGCGGCGAGGACGTTGCGCGTCCCGTCGACGTGCAATCGATAGAGCTCCTCGGCGTCCTCGGGCTTGCGCGAGACCTTGCCCGCGCAATGAAACACGCCGTCGCATCCCGCGGCCGCATCGCGCACGCTCCCTTCGTGCATCACGTCGCCGCGACGAATGACCACGCCCTCGCCGAGCTGCTGCCCGCTCCGCGTCGACGCCGGAATCCCATCGCGCGGCGGCGCATCGGCGCGAGCATCGCGACAGAGTGCGACGACGTCGTGCCCCTTCGCGCGCAGCGCCGCAACCAAGTGCGTTCCCAAGAACCCAGTCGCACCCGTGACGAGATAACGGCTCATTCGCACTCCCAAGAGAATTGAACAGGGAGATTTACACTAACCAAGCTGAAAGACCTTCTGGAACGTCTGAAGCAGCTCGATGTCGTTCGACTTGATCGCGCCCGACATGAACTCCGCCGGGCTTGGCGTGTACGACTCGCGGACGATCTTCGTGAAGATCTCCGCCGACGTCTTGAGGACGCAGTCGGCGGCGCCGCCTTCGGGTTTGCCGGATCGGATCTGGCACGACGACGGATCGACCTTGACCGTCCACTTGGCCATCGCCTCGCCGCCGAGCGTGAAATACCAGGAGATCGGCTTGGTCGCGCTCCCCGGTCGGAACTTCGCTTCGAGCTCGCCGAAGAGCTCGACGAGCGGGTGCGGTTTCGCGGCGAGGAGCGGCTCGTCTTTGTTCGCCTTCGAGAGGTCGAGGACGCCGCCGTCGCGGAGCGCGACCACCGCTTGCTGCGCGAGACGCGCGACCTCGCGCGCGGCGTCGGCGCGGCTCATCCCCGCCGTGAGTCGGCGCAGATCCGACATGCAGAGCGGCGGACCGATCCGCGCGGTGATGTTGCGGCTGGTCGGGAGACGCGCCCCCTTCGGCATCGCTTGCCGCGTACCGCCGAGGTAGACGGGCAGGATGTCGATGTTGTGATGCAGCGCGAGCTGCCCGACGAGCGGCTTGAACTCGTGGATGTCGCCGTCCGGGCTGCGCGTCCCCTCGGGGAACACGAGCATCGTCTTGCCCTGCTCGATGACCTCGGCCGCTTGCCGCTCGGCCTGACGCAAGCTCGCGCGCCGATCGATCGCCTTCAAGTTCGAGAAGTTCTCGAAGAACGCGCGGCGGAGGGGACTGCCGTCGAAGAAGTAATCCTGCGCCGCGAGCGAGACGATGTCCTCGCCGTACGTCCCGAGCGCGTGACGCACGAAGCCCATGTCGAGATGGCTCGCGTGGTTCGCGACGACGATCGTGTTGCGGTTGTGCGGGATGAACGCGCGACCCGTCACGCGCGACGTCATCAGCTGGCCGTAGAACGCGTCCTGCAGCTTGCCGATCACGCGCTTGCCGAGCTCTTGCACCTGCGGCGGGAGCGACGGGATCGAGTCGTCGTCGTCGCCCTTCTCGATCCGCTTCGTGCGCGACTCGACGGGCAACGCGCGCGGCGTGCCGACGAGCGCTTCGATGTCGGCGACGGTGTGGCACGCCGCGAGCGCGTGCGGCTCGAGCGTCCCGTGCTTCGCTTCGAGCGTCACGAGGAGCTCTTGCATCGACAGCGAATCGAAGCCGAGATCTCCGAGTAGCGTCGCGGTCGGCACCACTTCGCGAAGCGCGCGCCCGCGCACCGCCGCGATCGCGATGCGCACCGGCGTCGCCTCGGCTTCGGCGCCCGGTGGAATCGACGTCGCCGCCATCATACGGCCGAGGATCTCCTTCACCTCGTTGCGTCGCACCTTGCGCGTCGCCGTGCGCGGCAAGGGCGCGTCGTAGATCTTCACGACCTGAGGACGCATCCCGAGCGGAAGATCCGCGATCGCATCGCGGAGCGCCTTCGACGCGCGCTCCATTCGCTCGAAGCGCTGCACGTCGTCGTCCGCCGACGGGACCGCGAGGCACGCGATCCGCTCGCTCCCTTCGCGTCCGCCTTCGACGCCGACGATGGCGAGCTCTTCGATGTGATCGACCTTGCCGAGTCGCTTCTCGAGATCGTCCGGATAGACGTTCTCGCCGCTCGCCGTGATGATCACGTCCTTGAGGCGCCCGACGATCTCGAGCTGACCGCGCTTGTCGATGCGGCCGAGATCGCCGGTGTGGAGCCAGCCGTCCTTGTCGATGACCTGCGCGGTCGCATCGGCGTCGGTGTAGCCGGCCATGACGTTCGGCCCCTTCGCGAGGACCTCGCCGACGCCGCTCGCGTCCGCGCCGTCGATGCGAACTTCGACACCGGGGATCGGCTTTCCGACGTTGCCCGCGCGCCCTTTCGGCGACGGTCGCGCGACGGTGAGCACCGGCGCGGCTTCGGTGAGGCCGTAGCCTTCGGTGAGCTGAAGGCCGAGACCGGCGAAGAGCTCGTGCGTGTCCTTCGGGAGCGCGGCGCCGCCCGAGATCAAATACTTCACGTTGCCGCCGAGTGCGTCGTGCACGCTCCCGAAGAGGAACTTCCCCGCGTCGAGGCCGAGGCTCTTTCCGAGCATCCGATTGAGCTCGCCTCCCCAGTTGAAGACCGCCTTCGCGACCGCACCGCGCGCGTCGACTTGCGCGAGGATGCGTCGCTCGAGGAGCTGCCACAGCGCCGGCACGCCGACCATCGCCGTCGCGCGTCCGAGCTTCAGCCCGTCTGCGAGACGCTCGCTGGTGATCTCGCCGATGTACACGACGCGCGCGCCGCGCGAGAACGGGAGGAGCAAGCCACACGTGAACTCGAACGTGTGATGAAGAGGCAACACGCTGAGCACGCGATCGCCTTGGCCGAGCGGGAAGATCGGCGCGAGCGCCGCGATGAGCGACGTGAAGTTCGCATGGGTGAGCATGACGCCCTTCGGCGTTCCGGTCGTGCCGCTCGTGTAGAGGAGGCTCGCGACATCGTCCTCGTCGATCTCGACGTCGGGCGGCGTGAGCGACGCGTCTTCTTCGGTCGCGTCGTACAAATCGAGCACGCGCAAAACGTCGCGTAGCGATTCGCCGACCCGCTCTTCGACATGTGCGTCGACGAGCGCGATCTTGGCGCCGCTCTCCTTCGCGACGTTCGCCATCTCGTCCGCCGCCATGGCCGCGTCGACGGGTACGGCCGTCGCCCCCGCGCGCACGATCCCGAAGAACGCGATCGCCCACGCCGGATGGTTCTGCGCGCTCAAGACGACGCGATCACCCTTGCCGACGCCGAGCCCCGCGAGCCGCGCCGCGAGCGCGTTCGCGCGCTTCTGCACATCGCGGAACGTGATCCGCGAGAGCCCGTCATCCTCGAGGCGCTGAAGCGACAGCGCGAGATCGTGACGCTCCGCCATCTCGTCGAGGAGCGTGACGAGCGTCTCGTGCGCGCGGAGCGGCTTGAGCTCGCGCTTCATCTTCCTCTCCATCTCGGGGAGGATCCATTTCTCGACGCCGGGCATGTGGACGGTCTGCATCCACTCGGCCCAGTCGAGCTTCTCGGGCGCCCAGAGCAGCTTCGCTTTGTCTTCTGCGGAGAGACGCGCGAACGCCGCGCGCGTGTTCGCGCACGAGAACGGACCGTTCTCGACCGTCGTGAACGGCGCGAACAGCATCAAGATGTCGCCGATCTTCTGCTCCTGCGCGGCGAACCCTTCGAGCGTCTTCGCCGCCGGCTTGAGCACCGAAGCGGCCGGACCGATCGCCGCCTTCTTGATGAGCCCCGCGAGCGTCCTCGTCGCGCGCGCGATCCCCGGCGATCCGATCGCGTTCATCCGCTCGGCGCTGACGAACGTCGGCTCGACGTGCGCTTGGAGGAAGTTCACGAACGGATTGCCCGTGGACTTCCGCTGGTAGTGACGCCGCTTGTAGAGCCCGATGAGCTCGCCGAGACGCGCCGCCGTGCACGGATTCGAATCGGACGCGCCGTAGTGATAGACGGGCTTCTGCGATCCCTCGAGCAGCTCCGCGAGGGTCATGATCATTCCGGCGCAGACGTAGTCGGTCGGAATGAAGTCGAGCGGAATGTGCTTCGCGGGGATCTGCACCTGCCCCTTCATCGTCAGGAAGATGATCGGCACGCTCGTGCTGATGCCTTCGTTCCAGCCGACGAACGGAAACGCCTGCGTCGTCTCGCAGCACGCGGGACGCGCGATCGTGAAGGGCAATCCCGAACGCGCGATGATCTGCTCGCCGATGCTCTTCGTGTACGTGTAGATGTTCGGCCATCCCCAGTGCGACGCGCGATCGAGCCCGGCCTCGACGAGGCGCTCCGCGAGAAGCTTGCGCTTCACCTTCGCGATTTCGCCTTCGAGCGACTCGCCGTACGCAGGCTCGCCGCGCTGTCGAAGGTTCTTCGTCGCCGTCTCGTGAAACTCGCTCTGGCGGAAGCCGTCGTCGCAGCGGTGCTTCGCCTGCGCGATGATGTCGAGGCACTCCGCGATCTCGCGATCGGGATCCCATAGCTCGCGCCCGAGCTCGTCGGCGCGCGGGAACGGGAACTCGACGGGCGACGTCTCGTAAATCGGCCCTTTGCGTTTGCCCGCGACGTAGCACGTGCTCGTGTGCATCACGGGCGCGTCGCCGAGCGCGCGCGCGAGCGCGATCAAGTTCTGCGCACCGAACGCGTTCGCTTCGAGCGACTCGTCCAGCGGCGGATTGAAGTCGACGATCCCCGCGACGTTGATGACCGCGTCGATCGTCCCTTTGAGCTCTTTGATGAGCGCCGGATCGAATCCGCAGCACGGACGTCCCATGTCGCCGTCGACCGGCACGATCTTCTCGCGAAGAAACGCCTCGAACGCCGTCCCTGGAAATCGATCGCGGAGCGGCGCGAGCGCCTCGGACGTCGCGACCTGCGCCCAGAAGCGCTCTTCACTCGTCTGCGTCTTCGACGAGCGCGTCAGCAGGTAGATCTTGCCGACACCGGGGTACCGATCGAGCAGCATGATCCAGAAGACCTTGCCGAGAAACCCGGTCCCGCCCAACACCACGAGGCGCGCGCCATCCATCAGCTCCGCCACCTTGAGCGGCGAGATGTGAGCGAGCGCGTGCACTCCGTTCAGCTTCTTCTCGTCCATGGGATGCCCAGCTTCAGACGGTGACGTCCGCCATCAAGATGGGCGGCATGTGAAGCATCGTGATCTCCGGCGAGCGCGACGGCGCGGTGTCCTTCGCCATGTCGAGCGCTTCGGTCATCGTGCGCGCGGTCTCGTAGCCGAGGAGCTTCGGGATGTACTCGTTGTCGGCGCCGACGACGATGACGCGGCCCAAGTGCTGCCGGCCGGCCTCGCCCCAGTACCACATGAAAAATGGATGCGCGGGGTGGTACGCGTTCCCGGTGCGGAACATCTGAAGGAGCGCCGGGTTCTGCGCGAACTTGTGCTCGTACCGCTTGTGGAGCTCGAGCGCGTCGCGCGTCTCGGGCAAGAGGTTGTGCACGAACTCGATGTACGGAGCGTGGTGGTTCTTGTCGAACTGGTCCGTGCACGGATGACAGATGATCATCGTGCCCCCCTTCTTCACGAGGGGCGCGCCGCGATACAGATTGAACAAGTACCCCTCGGCCATCACCGACACGAGGAGCGGGTTCAAGAACGAGTTGACGTTGTACGGGCTGATGTACGGAATGCCCGTGACGAGGACGTCGCACTGCCCCTTCACCGGCACCGCGTACTGCTCGTAACACTTGGCCAGCGTGTGCTCGTGCACCGCCTCGGTCTCGCCCGCGAAGACGCCGGTGATCCCGTACGGCGACGGCACCTTCTGAAAGATCGCCTGACGCGCCGCCTGCGGAAGCTTCGACAACGTGAACGTCAGAGCCTTCAGCGCCGTCTTCTCGCCGCTCGTGAGATCGTCTTCGTTCTTGTGGAGGAACTCGAGCGGGCGATCGAACATCCGGTTGTTCACCGTCGTCTCGATCGTGAAGACGTTGAGCGCCTTGTTCGTCAGCTTGCCCATCCGCTCGACGCTCGTGTTCAGCGCCGACGTCTTCGGGTCCATGTAGCTGTGGCAGTTTCTCATCGTCTGCGGGTTGTGGTGCGCGCGCAGCGATTTATATCCGCAGAGGCCGACCGCGACGCTCTTGTGGCCGCCGTCCATCGGGACGAGGTTCAAGTTCACGTAGATGAGCAGATCGCTGTCGACGGCCTTCTTGTTCAGCTCGACGACCTCGCCGTGATCGGTCGTGCCGACCTCTTTCATCCCTTTGGGATCTTCGGCGTCGTGGTTGTACAGGCGCTCCGGGTAATACGCCGAGTGGATCTTGTCGCCGACGATGTGGCGGATCTCGTCGCTCGTCATGCGGCGATGCACGCTCGTCGCGATGATCATCGTGACGTCGTCGACGCCATGATCCGCGAGCTGCTCGAGCACGATGGTGAGCACGCGCTCGCGCACGTCGGGACGGCGCATCGGCGGGAGCGGCAGCGAGATGTCGTCGATCGCGATGACGACCTTCATCCCCGGACGAAGCTTCGCGTGCAAGGGCTCCGAATTGTACGGATGGTTCAGCGCGTAACGGATCGCCGCGTCGGGATCCTTGAGCGCCTCGAGCGGCGGGCGCGGATAGATGACGCGCGTCCCCGCGGGCATGTCGACCTCGATGAGGCGATCGCCCGAGAAGATCGTGCGCGGCGCGCTGCGACGATCGAGCGTGACGACGAGCGGGTGAGTCATGGCCTTTGTCCTGACGCGCGTTCCAAGGTGAGGATGGGCCAGCCGTACGCGTTCGCGAGACGGGCGAGCTTGCCGTCCGGGTTCACGGCCGCCGGATGCCCGACGACCGAGAGCATGGGAACGTCGGAGTAGCTGTCGGAGTAAGCGAAGCAGTGATCGAGATCGTGTCCGTGCTCGCGCGCGTGATCGCGAATGAGCTTGGCCTTCTCGGGACCGGCGACGACGGGACGGAGCAAGCGCCCCGTCGCGAAGCCGTCCTTGATCTCGAGGCGGTTGGCGATGACGTGCGTCGCGCCGAGGTAATCCGCGAGGCGCTTCATCAAGAAGTCGAGCGCTCCCGACACGAGGACCACGTCGTGCCCTTCGCCGCGGCAACGCTGCACGAGGTCGCGCGCGTTCGGGTAGAGCGCGCGCTTGATGACCACCTCGAACGCGTCGTCGGCGAGACCGAGCAAGCGATCTTGCGACATGCCTTCGTACGACGAGAAGAGCATCTCGTTGAACAGGCGCCGATCCGAAAGCTCGGCGAGCGCCATCTGCGGCGCCTTGAACGCCGCGCGCAGCAACTTGCCAAGGCTCTGCACCGGCGTCTGCTGGTTCATCAAATAGTAGAGCGTCGGATGGAGGAGGTTCGTGCGGACGAGCGTCCCATCGACATCGAAATAGCTGGCGGCCAAAGCACCGCGTTCTTACGTACAGCGGCGCCATCGGTCAACGCCGCTCGGATGATTCTATGAGAGCGGAATTTCTAGCGGTTTGCGTCATCGGGTGCGTCGGATTCTTCGCACCGCGACTCCGCGCGCGATCACGCTGCGGATCGACGCGCGCGGCTCGCCGACGCCGCGACGTTCGAGGAGCGCGAGGACGCTCTTCTCTTCGGCGGAGAGCGCGACGGAGGACGGGCTCGCGGGGGCATCGTCACCCGCAGCGATCGCATCGACGAGCACGCCGTCGACGTACGCATCGATGACGGCAGGGTGCACGTAGCATTTCCGGCACACCGACGGCGTGTTCCCGAGGCGCTCCGAGACGAGACGGATCGCCGCGACGACGTTCTTGCTCGCCTCGGTCTCCGACGCGAACTCGCCGGTCGCGCGCAGCTCGCGCGCCGCGAGCACCGTGCCCGCCCACGTCCGAAAATCTTTTGCCGTGAGCTCCTCGTCGGCGATCGCGCGAACGTACTCGTTCACGTCCGACGACTCGATCGGATGCGCGTCGCCCGCTTCGTCGACCCACCGAAAGAGATCGTACCCGGGCAGATCGCTGCAGCGCGCGACGATGCGCGCCAGCCGCTTGTCGCGAACGCGGATCGCGTGTGACTTGCCGCTCTTGCCGCGAAAGCGAAAGTGGATCGTCGTGCCGTCGACCTCGACGTGGCGCGCGCGAAGCGTCGTGAGGCCGAATGATCCGTTCGCGCGCGCGTACTCCTCGTTGCCGACGCGAATGTGCGTGAGCTCGAGGAGGCGCACGACCGTGGCGAGGACCATCTCGCGCGTGAGCGCTTGCTCGCGCATGTCGCGATCGATGGCGGCGCGAATCTTCGGCAGCGCGTGGCCGAACGTCAGCATCTTTTCGTACTTCGTCTCGTCGCGAACGACGCGCCAACGCGCGTGGTAGCGGTACTGCTTTCGCCTCTTCGCGTCGCGACCCGTCGCCTGGATGTGGCCGTTCGCGGTAGGGCAGATCCAGACGCTCGTCCACGCGGGCGGGATCGCGAGCTTGCGAATGCGCTCGAGCGTGGCGGCGTCGCGCATCGGCGCGCCGTCTTCGCGTCGGTACGCGAAGCCTTTGCCGACGCGCCTTCGCGTGATGCCGGGGCGATCGTCGGCGACGTACCTGAGTCCCGCGGACTCTGCGCTTGCGACGGCATCGGCGACGAGGGTGACGGCGTTCATCGTTGCTTCGCTTAGCCAGCTCCATGCCAGACCTCGGACCGAATCGTGCAGCCACGGCCGGCCATGAGCCGATCGATTCTCTCTCTCCTCGTCCTCGTGCTGTCGACGCTGCTCGGTTGCCAGCAATACGACACGCTCGTGAACAAGGACCAAGTCTGCAATCAGCGCTGGGCCGACATCGAAGCCGAGCTCCAGCGTCGCGCCGATCTCGTCCCGAATTTGGTCGCGACCGTGAAGGGCTCCGCCAAGCACGAAGAGGACACTCTCGCAAAAGTGACACAGGCGCGCGCGGACGCGACGAGCATCAAGCTCACCGCGGAGGATCTCCAAGACCCGGCGAAGATGGCCGCGTTCCAGAAAGCGCAGGACAATCTCAAAGGCGCGCTCTCGCGTCTGATGATGGTCCAAGAGGCGTACCCCGACCTCAAGGCGAACGCGGCGTTCCACGATCTGCAAGTGCAGCTCGAAGGGACGGAGAATCGTCTCTTGCGATCGCGCGAGCAGTACAACGCCGCGGTCGCCGACTACAACGCCGAGCTCGCGCGCGTTCGCGGCGCCGTCATGAACAAGGTGACGGGCAAGCCGTTCCGTCCGCGCGTCTTCTTCGAGGCGTCGGCTGCGTCGCACGCGAACCCGCAGGTTCAGTTCTGATGCTCGCGTCGCGCGGTGCGTGGTCCATGCGCGTCGCGCTCGCGGCGCTCGTCGCGATCGTCGTCACGTTCGTGACGAGCGCGGCGCTCGCGTACGAGCCGCCGCCGATCCAAGGCCACGTCACGGACATGGCGAACGTCCTCTCGGCGGACGATCGCGCCGCGCTCGAGCAGCAGCTCGAGAGCTACCGAGCGGGAGCGAAGAGCGCGCAGATCGCGTTCTTGATCTTGCCGACGCTCGGCGGCGAGAACATCGAGGACGTCGCGTACGGCACATTCAACGCTTGGCACCTCGGGCAGAAAGGAGACGATGACGGCGTGCTCGTCGTCATCGCGACCGGCGAGCGACGTGTCCGGATCGAGACGGGCAAAGGCGCCGGGGGACGGATCACCGACCTTCAGGCGAACGACATCATCCGCCAGCAGATCGGTCCGGAGCTGAAGCTCGGTCACTACCGCGAGGCGATCGCGAACGGCGCGGCCGTGCTCGCATCGGACCTCGGCGCGACGAACGCGCCCGCGCCGACGACCGACGACGCGACGCAGCTCTCGACCGGCCACTTCGTGTCGGGCGGCGCGATCTTCTTGCTCATCCTCCTCCTCTTGTTCCGAGGCTTCTTCGCGCGCGGCATCTTCGGCTACGGCGGCGGCGGGTTCCTCGGCGGCGGATTCGGCGGAGGCGGAGGCGGAGGCGGAGGCGGAGGCGGAGGCGGAGGCGGCGGAGGTTTCTCGGGCGGCGGAGGATCGTCCGGTGGTGGGGGATCGAGCGACAGCTACTGACGGCTGTTGCATGCATCGCGCGCGGCGTTGCACCGCGTCGCTTCGGCAGCGAAAAACAGCGGGGAACACGCATGCGGCGCGCGATCGCTGCGTGGTCCCACGATTGCTGTACGTCGCCCCGGAGGCACGACGATGCTCACGGCAAAACGAATCGCAGCGACCATGATCTCGGTACTCGGGCTCGCCGGAGCGACGATGACCGCTCAAGCCGATCCACCCGTTCACGCACCCACTACTCAGCCCGCGCACGCGTCGATGGGGAGCCTCGAGCGCTTCTGCACCGGCGATGCGTGCAAGAAGTGGTGTGGCGATCGTTGCACCTTGAACGCGCACGCGTGGACGACGTCGTGCCCCGGCGCGCCGAAGACGGCGAAGGGGGCGATCCCGGCGAGCTCGACGTCGCTCGGGCCGATCCCGAAGATGAAATACGTTTCGGCGGCGCACGGGCAGCGCGCCACCGCGGAGGTCATCGCGGGGCTCAAGCGCCTCGACGACTACCTCGCCGCGTCGCCGTCGCGCGCGCAGATGAACTACACGGCGCACGTGAAGGATTGCTTCCGCGACATCGCGCACGAGGTCGACGTCGAGTGCGGCTACATCGTCAAGGGGTGGCACATCATCGACAAGTGGGCGGCGATCACGCGGCCGCTGACCGATGAAGAGGCGGCGAAGAAGAAGAGCGAGATGGCGACGGCCGATCGCATGATCGATCCGAACAAGCTCGGCCTCGCCTGGCCCGGCGCCGACTTTCACACGTCGGGGAACGCTTGCGACATCGTTCTGCTCGACTCCGCCGGACACGAGGCGACGTCGTGCGGTCTCCACGTCGGCAATCGGAGCTCGAAGCTGCTCGACGTCGAAGCCGCGTCCAAGCTCCTCGACGAGGCGCTCACCAACGAGAGGGTCGGCGCGATGCGCCTCGACTTCGAGATGTGGCACTACGAGTGGGGCGGCGCGACGGGTTGCCGATGCAAGGCGCCCGACTGCCACGACAAGTTCTGGCCTCCGATGTGCGGCGGCGCGCACCGCTGCCCGGGGACGTGATTCAGAGCGGGAACTCGCGGCGCACGTGGTGGCCCGAGCGGCTCTCGTAGAGCGCGAACGTCTCCGCGCGGAACGTGCCGAAGTCGGTCGACGGGAGTCGGGCGATCGCGGCGCGGAGATCGTCGAGCTTCATGGAAGGCGTGACGCGCGCGAGCGTGATGTGGGGCGCGTACGCGCGCGCTTCGGGCTCGACCCTGAGCGACACGAGCGCACGCTCCGTGTCGCGTGCGAGCGCGCCGAGCTCCGGTGCGTCGACGCCTGCCCAGAAGACGCGCGGCGCGCTCGCGTCCGGAAACCAACCGAGGCCGCGCACCGCGATATCGAACGGGGCGCGCGCGAGCGAGGCGAGCGCGGCCTCGACGTCCGGGACGCGATCGTCGGGCCACTCGCCGATGAACTTCGTCGTCACGTGCAGATCGACGAGCGAGCTCCAGCGGAGCGGCGCGAGAGCGTGAAGGTGCGCGACGAGCACCGCGAGACGGTCCGCGACGTCGCGCGGAATGCCGATGCCGACGAAGAGGCGCACGGCGAAGATTGTCGACTAGCATTGCGGTGTGCGTCGCTATTTTTTGATCGCGATCCTTCCGCTCGCGTGCGCGCGCCCAACGCCGATCTCGACCTCGACCTCGACCTCGACCTCGACCTCGACCTCGACCTCGACCTCGACCTCGACCCCGACCCCGACGCCGACCGCGATCCCGCCGGAGCCCGCGCCCACTGCGTCCGCAGAGCCCACGCCCCCTCCCCCGCCGCCGGCCCCCGCTCCCCCGCCCGACATGTCCCTCGTCCCCGCCGGCACCTTCACCATGGGCGCCGACGCCGGTGGCGAAGGCGACGAGCGCCCCGCGCACAAAGTCACCCTCCCCGCGTTCCTCCTCGACAAGACCGAGGTCACCAACGCCGCGTACGCCGAGTGCGTCGACGCGAAGCAGTGTCGCCCGCGCGCGTCGCGCGATTTTCCGCGCGCGCAGCAGCCCGCGACGTTCGTCGGCTGGGACGACGCGCGAGCGTACTGCGCGTGGCGCGGCAAGCGGCTCCCGCGCGAGGCCGAGTTCGAGCGCGCGATCCGCGGCGACGACGCGCGGCGCTTTCCGTGGGGCAACGAACCGCCGACCGCGGCGCGCGCCGTCTTCGCGCGACCGACGCCGGACGACGTCGGTTCGAAGCCGGCGGGGCGCGGCCCGTTCGGTCACGACGATCTCGCGGGCAACGTCTGGGAGTGGATGGACGACTTCTACGATCCGTTCGCGTACACGCGCGCGACGGCGAGCGAAGGGCGCGTCGGAACGTGCGACGAGATCCTCGCGGCGCAGGACAAGCTCAGGAAAGAACAGAAGCAGGGCTTCACCGGATCGAACCCGATTCCGGTCGAGTGCGAGCGATCGATCCGCGGCGGCGCGTACAACTACGGCGCCGCCGGGTTGCGCGCGACCAATCGCGTGCATCACGCAGCGAACTTTCGGATCCCGGTGCTCGGGTTTCGGTGCGCGAAGGACGCTCCCTGAAAATGGACGAGGGATGTCGGAGCGGCGCGAGACGGTGCTAGAATTTTAGCAGCGCGGCGAACGTCGGCAGATCCATCTCCGGCGTGTACGACGGATCCTTCTTCCAGCGCGTCCAGTCGAGGATCTGCTGCTCGCGCCACGTCACGCCGGGCGGCGAGCCGTCGATCCAGTGGTAGCTCTCGTCGCGGATGTCGAGGTGCACGTACTGCGTGCGAGGGTGCGTGTAGATCCCGACGCCGACGCGCGGTTGCCTTCGCAGGTACGCCGCGAGGATCGGCGCCTTGACGCCTTCGAGCTGGAAGTCGAGCGCGTCGCCGCCGGAGTGGTGGTTCTCGTGTCCGTCTTTGGGCGCGCGGTACGACGAGATGGCGAGGATCGGCGCGCCGCGGAAGAAGTAGGCCGCCTTCACCGCGAGCTGAATCGTCCGCACGGCGAGCGCGTGCGGCTCATCGTCGCCGGCTTGCCCTGCGACGACGACGAGGCGCGAGAATTCGGCGATCGCGTCGGGATCGATCGTGCCGTCGGTGCGGTAGAGCGTCACGAGCCCTTCGACGTTCGTGTTCACGTTGCGAACGCGGAGCGGTCCAAGCGAGAGCGCCCACGCGACGAGCGTCCCGGGCTCGACCTCGCGCGTCGCCCAGCGATCCGGCGCTTCGATCATCGGCCCGAGCTCGAACGGACGAACGATCTCGCCCGGCGTCGAGCCGAGGACGGCCCACGCCATGGCGATCGGTCCGACGAGCGCGAGCGACATGCAGGCGGAATGCTAACGCGTTTCGTGCGCCTTACGCGAAATGAACCGACGTCCCGAGCAACCGTCGCCGAAAACTTGTCCGTTCGGTGAAGAGTGCGGAGTTCTACGGCGATGCGCCGTAGCTCCATCCCGTCCACGGGTCGTCGATCGTTTCTCGCCGCGCTCGTCGGAGGCGCGCTCGTCTTCGCGTCCCGTTCGTCGCGCGCCGACGGGGCGCCCCTTCCGTTTTCGCCGCGTGTTCGCAACACCGCGCGCGACGCACGCGGCGTCACGCTGTGGCTGGAGCTCGAGCACGCCCCCTTCCCCGCGCCGAACGCCGGCTACAAAGATCGCACGGTCATCGTCTTCGTGCCGCACCACTTCCGCTGCGGGCGCGCCGAGTCGGTGTCGATGCTCGTGCACTTTCACGGGCACAGCTCGACGGCGGATCGCGCGATGACGTCGCACGAGCTCCGCGAGCAGTTCTTCGACAGCAAGCAGAACGGCATCCTCGTCATGCCGCAAGGACCGACGAATTCGTCCGACTCGTCGTGCGGCAAGCTCGAAGCGCCGCTCGGTCTCGCGCGCATGCTCGACGAGGCGCTCGCCGTCCTCGCGACGCCCGACGCGCGCAGCACGCTCGGCCACGCCGCGATCCCGCGCGGCGCGCGCATCGGCACCGCGTGCCTCTCTGCGCACTCCGGCGGCTACCACGCCGCGGCCGCGTGCCTGAAGCACGGCGGCGTCGAGATCAACGAGGTCTACCTCTTCGATGCACTCTACAACGAGTCGGACGTCTTCAAGGCGTGGGTCGTCGCCGGCAAAGGCCGCCCCGCGCACACGCGCCACAAGCTCGTCAGCTACTTCACCGAAGGCGGCACCACGTCGACGCTCACGCGCCAGCTCTTCACCGAGCTCGAGAAGGCCGGCGTGCACACCGCGATCGAAGTGAAAGAAGGGAGCCTCTCACGCGAAGAGATCACGCGCGCCGAGGCCGTCGCGATCCGCACCGCGCTCTGGCACAACAACGTGACCCACGAGCTCAACGGGCTACGCGATTGTCTGTACGCGAGCGGCATGACGCGTCGCTTGCGATCGGCGTGGTTCGATCACAAAAGCGACGCGCGCCCGCTCGAGCGCAGGCGCTGATTCGGCGCCCGCGCCCTGATACCATCGCCTGATGGATGGGGGCTTCGACGAAGATTCGTTCTTTCGGGTGATCGAAGCGAGCGGCGCGCGGGTGATGCTCATCGGTCGTCGCGCGCTGGTCGCTCTCGGCATTCCGGTGCTCACCGCCGACTACGATCTCTGGCTCCACTTCGACGACGTCGAGCTCTTGAACCGCGCGATGGCGACGATCGATCACTTTCCGACGCACGAGCCCGCGGAAGCTCGCGCGCGCGGACGCTATGTCTTCGAGAACGACGAGCATGTCGACGTCGTCATCGCGCGCTCGGCCACGACGAAGCGCGGCGCACTGCTGACGTTCGACGAAGCCTGGGCGCGGCATCAGACTGTGGCGTACGGCACGTCTGTTCGAATCGCCGTCCCGAGCCTCGCCGATCTGATCCTGACGAAGGAGTGGGCCATGCGAACCAAGGACGTCACCGACATCCAGCTCCTCGAAGCGCTTCGCGCGAAGCTCGGGGAAAAGCCGTGACCGCGCGTCAAAGGCTCGATCCCGAGATCGAAGCCATTTGGGAAGAGCGCCTCTCGCCGGAAGAGTTCGCGCGACGCGTCGACGCCGCGCTCGCCGAGACCGAAGAGATCGCAGAGAAGGCGAGCTTGATTCGCTGGTTCTCCCGTCGCTATCCGACCGCGAAAGAACGGCTCGCGTATGCGCGCCGGAAGTACGCGGAGTGGACGCGCCCGGCCAACGCTGCGGCCCGGGCGCGATCGAACACCTGACTCTCGAACCGCTTCGGCGTTAGCGCGGCGGCGGCGGCGGCGGCGCGATCAGCTGCAGATCGAGCCCGCCCGGATATTGGTAGCTCGTGTAGTTGCCATATCCGATGACCTGGATGCCAACCGGTTTGGTCGACGTCAGGTTGTGCGCGCCGCCCTGCCCCGCGCCGAGCTTCACGCGCGCGACGCCGTAGCCCGTCGCGCCGACCGGCGTGAACGTTGCCGCGACCGCGACACCGTCGAGCGTGACGCCGACGCCGGTCGGACCGGCGATGTCGACGTAGCTGACCGTGTAGTCGTCCGGCGCGAGGAAGATGTACTTCGTCCGGTACTGCTCGATCGCCACCATCTGGCTCTGCGCGGGATCGCCCTTCTGCATTCCGACGGGCGCGCCCGGATCGAGCAACGCGCCGCCGAGCATGAACGATCCGACCGCGAACTCGTGATCGCCCTTGATGCGGAGATCGATGTTCACCGTTCCGCAGTCGACGACCTGCCCTGCGTTGATCGTCGCCGGGCAACCCGCCGGCTTGTTCGGCGAGTACGTCAGCGTCGTCGCGTCGACGTTGCCGTAGATGCGCACTTGATGGCCCGGCGTGTTCCCGTTCGGGCCCGTCGGTGTCGACACGATGTAGTCCTGCCCGAGCGTCTCGGCCGGGAACACCGTCTCTTCGATGTGATCGCACGCTTGCGTGCCGAGCGGCGCTTGGATGCACGGCACGCCGGTGATCACTTGCACCGGCTTGTCGGATTGAACGAGCGAGCCGCTGAGATCGCTCTGGTCCGTCGAGCCGCCGAGCACCTCGGCGACGTCGCCCGCGTTGAGCACGATCGTCGCGTCGCCGTTCGCCGCGGTCGCCGGAATGCCGCCGCCCGCGATGATCTGTCCTTTGCTCGAGACGTGGATCTTCACCGTCGTGTTCGCTTGCGTCGCGGTGACCGCGAAGTACGCGCCGAGGTTCGCCGCCGCCCAACCGTGGATGCCGGTGACGCGGTAGTTGTTCGTCATCGCGGTGCTCGGGAGGAGCAGCGACGCGTCGTTCGAGAACGAGAAGCAGCCGACGGCTTGCCCAAACTGCGCGCAGACCGAGTTGCCCGGGCACGCGCTCCAGTTCTTGCCGGGCTTGCCCCCCTGGCCTTTGTATTCGAGCGCGTTGAACTGGTAGACGGTGACCGGCGCCGACGCGACCAAGTGGAACGCTCCGCCGACCGCTTTCACCGATCCGGGGAGCGGCGTCGCGATGCCGCAGTTGTCGGTGTCCGGCCCCTTCAGCGCGGCGACCCACGGCAGGTAGACCTTCAGGAGGCCGCCCGCGGGAACGCTGAGCGTCTGGTTCTCGCCGTTGCCGGTCACCGTGATGTC
>JBBQXV010000028.1:0-53780 GCA_038209335.1 Polyangiales bacterium
GCGGTCGACGCCGAGGCGATGGCCGAGCTCAAGCTCCCGCCGCAGCCGGACACGCATCCGGCGCCGCCGATCATCGACGAGCGCGCGACGGCGAAGACGCCCGGCTACCTCGAGTGGAAGACGTCGTCGGTCGTCGATCAACGTCAGGACGGGTACGCCGCGGTCTACGTGCGCCTCTTCCTCGGCGACATCACGTCGTCACAGCTCCGCGCGCTCGCGGCGATCGTTCCGCGCTTCGGCGACGGCACGGTGCGCTTGTCGATCGATCAGAACATCGTCATCCCGTTCGTCGATCGAAGGTCGCTCCCGGCGCTCTTCGTCGAGCTTCGGGAGGTCGGCCTCGCGCGTCTCGACATCCACACCGCGCGCGACGTCACGTCGTGCCCCGGCGCCGACACGTGCAACCTCGCCGTCACGAGCTCGCGATCCGTCGCGACGTCGATCGCGACACGCCTCGACGCGAGCGACGCCGAAGGGCTCGCCGCGCTCGCCGACACGACGATCAAAGTCTCGGGATGCCCGAACAGCTGCGGTCAGCACCACATCGCGAACATCGGATTCCATGGCGGCGCAAAGACCGTCGGCGCGACGACGTACCCCGTCTACCAGCTTCACCTCGGCGGCGGCGTCGACGAGCGAGGCGCGCGCTTCGGACGGCAGGTCGTGAAGCTCTTCGCGCGTCGCGTCCCCGACGCGGTCGTCTCGCTCATGCGCCTCTACCAAGCCGAGCGCGCGGAGGGCGAGTCGACGGAGCGCTTTTTCCAGCGGATCGATCCGAAGCGCGTCGTCGCGCTGCTCCAGCCGCTCCTCGGCCCTCCGACGGCCGAAGACGCGACCGACATCGGCGAGAGCGTCGGCTTCCTCGTGCACAACGGTGCCGGCGAATGCGCGGCGTAGATTTGGCGGCGTCCGAGATCGCGCGCGAGAGCTTGCGCCTCGAAGCGTTGTCGCCCGAAGAACGGCTCGCGTTCGCGGTCGAGCTCTTCGGGGATCGTCTGCTCTTCACGTCGTCGTTCGGCGCGGGGAGCGGCGTGCTCTTGCACTTGTGGAGCCGAGTCGCGCGGCATCTTCCCGTCGTCTTCATCGACACGGGGTTTCTGTTCGACGAGACGCTTGCGTACCGCGACAAGCTCGCGACCGAGCTCCGGCTCACGATCGAAATCGCGCGACCGACGATCCGGCGCGACGACTTCATCGTCGAGCACGGCGCCGACATTCAGCAGAAGGACTCCGACTTCTGCTGCGCGACGAACAAGATCGCGCCGCTCGCGCCGCACCTCGCGCGCGCGCGCGGATGGGTGTCGGGGCTCCGGCGCGACCAATCGAAGGCGCGCGCCGATACGCCGATTTTGCTGCCGACCGAAGACGGCCCGGTGAAAGTTCATCCGCTCGCGACGATGACCTCGGCCGAGGCGAACGCGTACATGGAGCGGCATCGCATTCCGGAGCATCCGCTTCGCGCGCGTCGCTACTTGTCGATCGGCTGCGAGCCGTGTACGCGCGCGGTCGCCGACGGCGAAGACGAGCGCGCGGGGCGATGGGCGGGGACCGGCAAAACGGAGTGCGGCCTGCACACGGCTCTCCGTCCTGCGAAGCAGGCGTCGTGACCGTTGCGCTGTCGCGGCGCGCGCTGCTCGCGGGCGTCGGCGGCGCGCTCCTCGCGAGCGCGTGCTCACGCGCAGGCGGCGAGCGCGGCGTCGTGCGCATCGGCGTGATGGCGAACCTCACGCACGCGCCGATGCTCGCGGGCCTCGCGTCCGGGCGGCTCGCGCGCGCGATCGCGCCGTCGCGCCTCGAGTCGCGCGTCTTCCGCGCAGGACCGCGCGTGACCGAAGCGCTCCTCGGCGGCGCGATCGATTTGGGGTCGAGCGGTCCGGCCGCGATCGTCTCGACCCACGCGCGTCATCCGGATGCGCTCCGGATCCTCGCTGGGATCGCGTCGGGCGGCGCGTCGTTCGTCGTCGCGGCGAACGCCGGGATCTCGCGCGCCGACGATCTCCGCGGCAAGAGCCTCGCGACGCCGCAAATCGGATCGACGCAAGACGTGTCGCTCCGAAAGTACCTCCACGATCACGGCCTCACGGTCGTCGATCGCGGCGGCGACGTGCGTGTCCTCGCGCTCGCGTCGTCCGACATTCGCGTGCAGATGATGCGCGGACAGCTCGCCGGCGCGTGGCTCCCCGAGCCGTGGGCGACGCGCCTGGTGACGGAAGGGATCGCGACCCGCCTCTTCGACGAGCGCACGCTCTGGGACGGCGGACGGTTCGCGACCGCGCTCCTCGCGGGTCGTCGCGACTTCGAGCGAACGCGACCGACGGAGACCGCGCAGATCGTCGACGCGCTTCGCCTCGAGGTCGAGCGCGCGATCGCCGATCCCGCCGCGTGCGAAGAGGAGGCGTTCGGCGAGGTGAAGCGCCTGGTGTCGAACCCGGGGCCGCGACCGATCTTTCACGAAGCGTGGAAGCTGATCGACTTCACGAACGATCCGATGAAGGTCGAGGTCGCGGCGTTCGCGCGCGATGCGTATGCGCTCGGGCTCGTGCCGCAAGTGAGCTGCGACGCGCTGTTCGGCGCCGCGCGCGCGTAGCGAAGTTTCCGGTCGCGCGCAGTCGCTCAGTTGACGCGAACGATCGCCGGCCAGTCACGGTAGTCCGCGGTCTCGAGAACCGACCGCACGATGAACTTGTACGAACCGATCGGCGCCTTCGCGTCGACGGTGATCGTGAGCGTCGGGTGCGTCCCGTTTCGCCCCGTGGTCGCCGACAGCTTCGCAGTGACCCCGGTCGCGATCGGCGTCATCGCGGTCGGATCGGTGACGGTGCCGCGCCCACGCTTCGGTGCGCCGCCGACATAGAGCGCCAAATCGTGCGGGAGCATGGCCTCGCTGAAGACTTGCACCGGAACATCTTTCGACGTGCCGCGCGCGACGGTGACGAACCCCTCGGACTTGAACGAGCCCGCCGTCCCCGTCACGACCTGCGTCTCGGTCGTGTCGACCGCGGCGTTGAAATAGATCGGCTGCCGCGGATCCGCGGGCTGGCAAGGATCCTTGCTCGCCGCCGCCGCGCCGTTGACCCAGCTCCTCGTCACGTGTTGGCCCGTGTCGCTGTCCGTGACGCTCCTCGTGAACTCGCAGAGGTCGGCCACCTCGCCGCCGCTGAGGCCGCCGAACCACGGCAGGTTCCATGCACGCCACGCTCCGTTGCCCTGCGGGAAGGCGTCGGTCGCGGCCTCGATGAACTCGTGCGATGCGCTCACGGTGCGGCCACCGCCGCAGTTCGGCATCACGGCGTACGCGGCTTCGAGCGTGGCGCCGTTGACGGAGAATCCGACCGAGTCGTGGTACGCGAGGAAGTCGTTGCAGCTCGATTGTCCAGAGAGCGTGAGCGTCGTCGATTCCGGGAAGTAGAGCGCATAGAGCGTGTTCTCGTCGGGCGCCGGAAGCTTTCCGGCGCGGACCAGATCGTTCAAGTAGGGCTTCAGGTCGGCGTCGTTGTCGAGCAGCTTGCCGCTCACGTCGTCGTCGAGCTCGACGTAGCCGCCGCTCGTGCCGGGGCCGACGCCGAAGCCTTGCGAGACCATGGCCCACCACGGACCTTTCACGATCGCATCGTCGAACGCGCGGAGAACGTCGCGCTCCGAGTCGCCGACGTACGTGACGGTGACGATCTTGACGTTCGAGAGGACCTTGCCGCCGAGGTTCGTCATGAGCGGGATCGGATGGTGCGGCGCCGGATAGACGTCGCTCCCGAGATCGGGGCCCGTGTCGGGAGCAGCGGCATCGGGACTCGGCGCGCCCGCTTCGCCGTTCGTCTGCGTCGCGCCGGCGTCCGGCGACGGCGTGTCGCCTGCGTTCGATGACGTGTGCCCGCCGCATGCGGCGAGCGCTCCGACGATCACGAGTGAAACAACGGAGAGCGAGTTAAGGGCGACGCGCACGGTAAACCTCCCGCGAGACGACTGCGATCTCGGCAGGCTGGTTATGAACGCGGCGCGCGCGAAGCGGAAGAGCGAGGCAACGATTCCGAGGACGATTCCACGGTCACCGGAGTCGCTCCAATGACGCTGAAAATGAACGGTTTTTGTACACGTCGGTCAGCGCGCTCGCGCCATGGGCGCGCTCGCGAGCCAAGCATCGACGTCGTGGAGCGCGCGCTCGGCGAGCGCCGCGTAGCGATCGCGCTTCTTAAGCTTGCGATTTTCGTGCGGAAGGATGCACGCCCACGTGATGTTCGACGGCTGGTAACGCGGCTGCTCACGCATCAAGTGCGTGCGAATCCCGCCGAGGGCGGTCGTCGGCGGAGGCGGCGCGATCGCGTGACCGCGAAGCACCTGCGCGAGGAGCACCGCGCAGAGGAGCCCGCCTGCGCAGCTCTCGACGTAGCCCTCGACGCCGGTGACCTGTCCCGCGAGGAACACGTTCGGCCGCGCGCGAAGCTGCATGCGCTCGTCGAGGAGCTTGGGCGCGTCGACGAACGTGTTGCGATGTACGCTCCCGAAGCGTTGGATCTCCGCCTCTTCGAGCCCGGGGATCATCCGGAAGACGCGCGTCTGCTCGGCGTACGTCATGCGCGTCTGGAAGCCGACCAAGTTGTAAGCGGTCGCCGCTTCGTCTTCTTGACGGAGCTGCACGACGGCGAACGGTCGTCGCCCCGTGCGCGGATCGGTGAGACCGACCGGCTTCATCGGACCGAACGCGAGCGTCATCTCGCCGCGCGACGCCATCACTTCGATCGGCAAGCAGCCCTCGAAGTAGCGCGTCTCTTCGAACGCGCGCGGCTCGACCTTCTCGGCGGCGACGATCGCGGCGATGAACGCGGCGTACTGGGGTTGGTCGAACGGGCAATTGACGTACGCCTCGTCGCCGAGCGCGGTCGCGTCGCGCTTCGCGTTCTCGTCGGGCGCTTCGCCTTCTTCGACCGGCGCGCCCTTGCCCCATCGCGACTGGCGGAAGACTTTGGACTCGTCGATCGAATCGGCGGCGACGATCGGCGCGATGGCGTCGTAGTACGCGAGGTGATCGCCACCGACCGCGCGCGCGATGTCGGCCGCGAGATCGTCGCCGGTGAGCGGTCCGGTCGCGATGATGACGGGCGCGTCGGCGGTGGCGACGGGGATCGCGCGGACGATCTCGGCGACGCGCGTGATGCGCGGGTGCGCTTCGATCCGCTCGGTGACGCGCTTCGCGAAGACGTCGCGATCGACGGCGAGCGCGCCGCCTGCGGGGACCTTCGACTCCTCCGCGCAGCCGAGGACGAGCGATCCGGCGCGACGCAGCTCCTCCTTCAAGAGACCGACCGCGTTGACGATCGCTGCGCCGCGCATCGAGTTCGAGCAGACGAGCTCGCACAGCCAGTCTTGCGTCTGCGCGGGCGTTCGCGCGAGCGGCTTCTGCTCGACGAGCTTCACGTCGAAGCCGCGCTCGGCGAGCTGCCATGCAGCTTCGCACCCCGCGAGCCCCGCGCCGACGATGGTGATCATCGACGCGCATGTAGCACGCTTCGACGCGCGGTCGCGTCAGGCGTGTCAGCGATGCGTGTCCCAGAAATCGCAGGCGGCTTTCTTCAGGCCGTTCGACGTCGTGACGGTGTCGTCGAGGACGATGTTCGTGTCGCCGGCGGCGTCGTACTTCGGCCACACGGGCGCGCCGCCGCCATTCGGATCTCCGGTCGCGGCAAAACGCGTCCAGTAACCCATCATCGTGCGCGAGAGCCCGTCCTCGTCGTCGCCGACGTTCTTCCCGCCGATCGACGTGTGGAAGACGAACGGCAGCTCGAACGAGTGCGCCGCGCCGATCGCGCCGAACAGCGGCGTCGGGAACGCGCGCGTGAATTGATAGAGGAACGTCGGCACGCCGTGCGACGAGGTCGCCCGCGCCGTGTGGCGCGTCGAGCACGCGAAGAGAGAATCGGTCAGCATCGCCGACCCTTGCTCCGGCGGGCCCGCGTACGACGCGAGCGGGTACTGCGCGAAGATCTCGGTGATCTGCGCGGGCGTGTAGAGGAGCGGAAGGAGATCGGCGATCTCGGCTTCGGTGATGTCGTGGTTGAACGCGAGGGTCCACAGCTTCGTGAAGAGGTTTCCCTCGTCCTTGTTCGATCCGAGGAGCAGCGGGACGCCCGCGCCCATCCCCGCGTCGAGCGCGTCGTTCGGAGTCATCGGGAGCTCGACGCCGTCGACGATCGGAGACCACGTGTAGCCGTCCTTCCCGAAGAGCGCCTTTCGCACCGGCAGCGCGGCGAGGACCTCGACGGCGGTCTTTCCACGCATGCACGCCGCGGCCGTTGCGACGTCGGTGCACCCGAGCGCCTTCGCGAAGTCGTCGCTCTGCGTCTTCGCTTTGGCGGACGTGACGAAGATCGACGGCTCGCACCCGCCGCTCTCCATGATCGCGCGCGCGAAGAGGCCGCGGCTCCCCGGCATCGCGAGCTGCGCGCACACGCTCGTTCCGCCTGCGGACTCGCCGAAGATGGTGACGCGCGATGCGTCGCCGCCGAACGCGGCGATGTTGCGCTTGACCCACGTGAGCGCAGCGCGCTGATCGAGCAGCCCGTGCGGAGGAGCGGCCGCGGCGCCGCCGTCGGCGAACGCGGTGTGCCCGAGAAAACCGAGCGGACCCAAGCGGTAGTTGAGCGTCACGACGACGACGCCGTTCGATCCGGCGAGCGTCGTGCCGTCGTACGTCGCGCCGCTGCCCGAGCCGATGACGAAGCCGCCGCCGTGGAGGAAGACCATGACCGGCGCGGGCGCGCTCGGCGTCGCGAGCGGCGTCCATACGTTGAGGTAGAGGCAATCCTCGACCGGATCGGCGAGCGGCGTGGCTTTGACGAGATCGTATTGAGGACAGTCGTGGCCGTACGCGATGGCGTCGCGCGTTCCTGTCCACGCGGCGGCGGGCGCGGGCGGCTTCCAACGGAGATCGCCGACGGGTGGCGCCGCGAACGGGATCCCGAGGAACGCGCGCGCGTTGTCGACGAGCTTGCCTTGGAGCATGCCGTTGTCGATTTGGATCGCGGTGGGACCCGGCGTCGGCGCGGCGTCTGCGGCGGGCTGCGGTGTGGACGATGACGTACTGCACGCGGACGCGAACGCGACGACGGCAGCGAGTGCGAGGCGAGGGGACATCATTACACTACGGTATCACTCGGCGAGCCGGAGCCCCGCGGGTAAACCTTCGCCGAAGAACGCCGCGCGATCGCTCTCTTCGATGGCGACGAGCTCACGCACCGCGCGTGCCCACTCCTTCGCGCGCGCGTCGTGCGGGGCATGTGCGGCGAGGCGGCGGTCGACGTCGCGGCGGACGCGTTCGCCGAGGTCGCGCGCGCGGTCGCCGGTGACGCGCCCGAGCTCGGTGGCGGCGCGCGCCACGGTGGGGATCTGATCCCACTTTTCGCGCAAGAGGTGATCCAGCCAGCGTTCGACGACCGCGGGAGCGACGACGTGGTGGAGGCTCGCATACGTCGGGACGCGCGCGCCGATGCGACCGAGAGCGGCGTAGAGGCGCGGATCGTGATCCGTGTACGTGCGTTCGAGGATCCACCCACCGAGATCGGCGCGGCGCTGCGGCGGCAAGCGTTCGAGCGACGACGCCATGTCGAGCAAGTCGTCGAGCGCCGCGGCCTTCAGCTTCTTCGATTTCTTGAGGCCCGCTTCGGGCGGTGCGAGGAGCGGATCGACGGTGTCGCGGATCGATGCCTGCGCCGCTTCGTCGAGGCCGGCGGCGGCGCGCCGCCACGCGATCCAGAACTGCTGCCACCCGCGCGCTTCGTCGGGGAACGCGAGGCGGTCGGCGAACATCGGCACCATCGATGCGACGCGCGCGGCGTCGAGCGGATCGCCGATGCCGGGACGCACGCAATACCCCGCGAGCATCCAGAATGCGCGCTCGTGATCGGCGGTGCGACGACGCGCGCCGCGCATCGGTGAGAGCGTGTCGAAGAGCGAACGCGCGACGTCCATGCTCCACGTCGCGCGCTCGCCGAGGATTCGTTCGAGCTCGCGCACGAGATCCTTCGCCTCGCGTCCGGTCGCGCCTTCGCGTGGTTTGCCGAACGCGCGATCGATCGCGTCCCTCGCTTCGTCGAGGCGGCGGCCGCCGATCGATCCGGGCGGGAGCGACGACGGGCGCGCGCGCGACAGGGGCGGCGCGATCGACTGCGGCGCATCGGACGCGGCGCGGAGCTGGAACGCGAGGCGAAAGCGGCGCGGCGGCTCGCGGCCGATCTCGACGCACGCGAGATCCAGCGTGCCGATCGGCGTCAGCTCGCCTTCGAGCGCGACCTTGATCTCTTCGCTCGGCGGCGCGCTCGCGCGTGGCTTCGGCGCGGCGCCGCCATCGGACGGGACTGCGAACGCGACGGCGAACGGCGGGAGCGCGTCGAACGATTCGTCGTCGATGGTAACGACGTCGCCGGGAAGGTCGATGCGCGCGTCGTTCGACGCGAACAGATCGAAGCGGACGGCGCGCCCGATCGCGAGCGCGAACGTGCGACCCTGCGCGACGTTCATCGCGCCTTCCTTCGCGCCGCGCGGGACGACGCACACCGCGGTGCGAGCGTCGCCGCTTCCACCGAGGCCGACGTAGTACCCGCGCGCCGCGCCCCCTTCGATCCGCGCGCCGTGTCCGCGGAGCGCGAGGCCGTACGCGACAGCGCCGCGCGCGACGCCGAGATCCGGCTCGTCGTGCGGGAGCACGCGCACCTTCGGTCCGCCCCACGCTTCGAGGGCCGCGACGAGCCGATCGGCGATGCGGCGGGCGCGGAAGACGCCGCCGTTGAGGAGCACCGCGCTCGGCGTTTCACCGGACGGCGCGTGACGCGCGAAGAACCACGCGACGTGGCGCGTGATCGCGACGTCCTTCTCGTACGGCAATCCGAACGCGACGAGCGCACCGCGCGCCCGCTGCGGCTTCGCGTCGCGCGGCGCGAGCGGGAAGAATCCGTCGAGGACGACGCTCTCGACTTCCGCGCGCGCGAGCTTCGTCGACAGCGCGCCGCCCACCAGCTTCGCGCCGCTGCCGAGCACGCTGACCGTGACTTCGTCGGGTGCGTCGTCACCCGCGAGCAAGCGCTCCTTCGCGCCGCGGCACGCGCCCACCAGTTGTCCGAAGCGCGCGGCGTCGAGCTTCGCGCTCGGCGTCATGCGCGCTTCGCACGCCAGCGCGAGCGCGAGGTCCATGTTGTCGCCGCCGAGGAGCAAATGGTTTCCGACCGCGATGCGCTCGACGTCGTCGGCGCCGACGCGGATGAGCGACAAGTCCGTGGTTCCACCACCGACGTCGCAGACCAAGACGAGACCCGGCTCGATTTGCTTCCGACCAACTCGCTGCATGACGTCGTAGAACGCGGCTTGCGGCTCTTCGAGGAGGCGCACGTTCGGAAGCTTCGCGCGCCTCGCCGCATCGAGCGTGAGCTCGCGCGCGACCTCGTCGAACGACGCAGGAACGGTGAGCACGATCTCTTGCGACGCGAGCGGCGCGTCGGGAAACGCCGCGTCCCACGCGGACCGAACGTGCGCGAGGTACCGAGCGCTCGCGTCGACCGGCGAGATGCGCGGCGCGTCGTCGTCGCCGCCCCACGGAAGAATCGCCGCCGTGCGGTCGACGCTCGGATGGCAGAGCCAGCTCTTCGCCGACGCGACGAATCGCCCGGGCACCTCGGCGCCACGACGCTGCGCGAGCTCGCCGGCGATCCACGGCGCGTCGTTCCAGTGATCTTCGACGACGTCGCTCGCGGTCGGCGCGAAGAGGCACGAAGGCAGCATCGCGCGCGCGGCGATTTCCGTCCGCGTTACGAGCTGCGGCACTTCGAACACGCGCGGCGCCTCGGGCCTCGCGGCGTCCGCCCACGCGACCACCGTGTGCGTGGTTCCCAAGTCGATGCCGACGATCCGCATGCGCGAGCAGGTTAAACGCTTCTCGCGAACGACGCTGACCTGAACGCACGACCGCGTGTCCTGACGGCGGACCCTGGCGTCCTACGGACAGACGCGAGTGTCCTAAAGGCGGACGATGATGGCCCGTTCGTAGATCACGATGGCCCTACGTCAGACGCCTGTGGCCTAAACGCAGGCCGTCGAGGCCTAGATGAGGGCCACGTCGTCGCTCTCTTAGGCTACGATGGCGCATCATGGCCACCGCACCGACCATCGGAGACGCCGTGCGCGCCGCGCGCTTCGCCGTCCGCCTCACGCTCAAAGATCTCGCCGATCTCACCGGCATCTCGCGCCGCACCTTCACGCGTTGGGAGCACGACGACACCGTCCCGCCGAACGACGCGCGCGCGAAGATCGTCACCGCCATCCTCCGCTACGACGACGCCGTCGGCCGTCGCCTCGCCGCGCAGCTCGGCGTCCAAGTCTCGCCGCCCGCCGCGCCCGTCATCGCGCCGCGCGCTCCCGCGGCGCACGACGCGCTCGCCACGTTCGAGGCCGAGGTCTTCCTCGCCGCCGACGCGCTCGATCTCCCTCCGCGCCGAATCCGCGCGGCCTTCGCGCAGCTCGTCCTCGCGCTGCGAGGGAGCGGCGCGACCATCGACGAGCTTGCGGTGTCGCTGACAGCGCGCACGAAAGCGAAGGCTCGCGAGACTTGAAGACTCAGCCGCCGCGGACGCTCAGCTCGATGCGCCAGCGTTCGTCGGGTTTGTTCGGGCTGAGCGGGACGGCTTCGACGAGGAGCGTTCCGACGTCGGTGACGGACGCGCGGATTCGCACGGGGACGACGTCGCCTTCGCGGCGGCCCTCGGCGGGGAGCGTCACTTCGATCGGCGCGAGCTCTTCGAGCTCTCCGTCTTTCCACCGTTCGAGGAGCGCGCCGGGTTTGTCTTCGCGGCGCGTGGTCGATCCGAAGAAGCGGAAGCGGACCGGCTCGCCGACGACCGCGCCGAGCTCGTGCGGCGGGAGTGACGCGTCGGTCCCTTCTTCCATGCCGAACGGCGCGACGCACATTGCGGTGATCGGCGGCTCGACGCCGGGGACCGCGGGGACGGCGCTCTCGATGCCGACGTAGTACGCGCGCGCGGTCCCGCCGCGGATGCGGACGCCGCGACCGCGACGCGCGAGGCCGTACGCTGCGGCGCCGCGCGCAACGCCGAGATCCAAGTCGCTCGCGTCGAGGACACGCGCGGGGGGCGCGCCGTCTGCGGCGAGCCACGCGCCGAGCGTCGCGACGAGGCGCGCGCGGATCGCATCGGCTTTCAAGACGCCGCCGTTGAAGAGGATCGCCGTCGGATGGAGGAGCGTCGGCGTGCGATCGCGCGCGTCGCCGTGATTCGCGGCGGCGAAGCCTTCGAGCGTGGCGAGCGCGCCGGCTTGGCGTCCGAGGAACGCGGCGAGGTGCTTCGTGATCGCCGCGTCCGATGCGTACGGCAACCCGAGCTGCGTGAGCGCGGCGCGCGCGCGAACGACGGGGCGCGCGGTCGGCGGCACGTCGGGGAAGAAGCCGTCGACGATCGTCGCGGTGACTTCGGCGCGTGTGAGCTCGGTGCGCAGCGCGCCGCCGACGAGCTTTGCGCCGCGTGCGCCGAGTGCGATGGGGGCCGTGTCCCCTTTCGCGTCGCCGAGCAGTCGCTCCTTCGCCGCGCGGCAAGCGTGAACGAGCGCCGCCATCTGCCAGCGATCGATCTCCTTGCCTTGCGCTTCGAGCTTTGCGCGCGCGACGTGGGCGAGCGCGAGGTCCATGTTGTCGCCGCCGAGCAAGATGTGATCGCCGACCGCGACGCGCACGAGCTCGAGCGATCCTTCGCGCTCGATCGCGGCGATCGCGGAGAAGTCGCTTGTGCCGCCGCCGATGTCGACGACGAGGACGACGTCGCCGGGGCGCAGCTCCTTGCGCCACGCATCGCCCATCGCGTCGATCCATGCGTAGAGCGCGGCTTGCGGCTCTTCGAGGAGGGTCAGCTTTTCGATCCCCGCGGCGAGCGCCGCTTCGACGGTGAGCTCGCGTGCGCCGGCGTCGAACGAGGCGGGGACCGTGAGGATCACCTCCTGCTCCGCGAGCGGCGCCCCCGCGTGCTCCGCGTCCCACGCTTCGCTCAAGTGCTCGAGGAGACGCCACGAGGCTTCGACCGGCGAGATCTTCTCGACGTCGTCGGGCGCGCCTTGCGGAAGGATCCCGCTCCGCCGATCGACGCTCGGATGCACGAGCCAGCTCTTCGCGCTCGCGATCACGCGCGCCGGAGCATCCGCGCCGCGCGCCCGCGCATGCTCGCCGACGACGAACGTTCGCGCCGCGTCCCACGGCAGCGCCTGCGCGCCCTCGGATTCGTGTGCAAAGTACACGAACGACGGAAGCAGCGGCTTCGGCTCGATGGTGCCCGGTGCGACGAGCTGCGCGATCGGCAGAATCGCGGGACGCGCTTTCTCGTCGTCGAGCGGCGCCGACGCGAGCGCGCAATGGGTCGTGCCGAGATCGATGCCGACGACGAAGCGCGCGCTCATCTCAGATCTCGACTTCGGCGGGCGCGAGGATCGTCGCGTCGTGGCCTTCGACGGCGGTCGGGAGTCGGAGCTCCTTCGCGCGCCAGCCGCGGTGCTTCAACGTGCCTTTGTAAGGAGGGGAGCCGCCGACGTTTCCGGTGAGCTTCACTTCGGCGGCGGAGAATCCGGCTTCGAGCGTGAGCTTGGCCTCTTCGTCCTCGGCGCGGATGGGGACGATCGTCGCGTGCGCGCGGAGGGCTTTGCGGCAGCCGTCGTGGACGACGCGCGCGGCGGCGCCGATGTCGGCGTCGGGGAAGGCGGCGACGTCTTGCTCGAGGAAGTCGACGAGGCGGCCTTCGCGTTGGAGGAGAGAGAGGAGTTGGAGAGCGCTCGAGGTCGAGGGCGAGAGTGCGGGCGAGAGTGCGGGCGAGGGCGAGAGTGCGGGTGAGGGCGCGGGCGAGGGCGAGGGGAGTCGCGCTGCGAACGCGCGCGCTGCGAACGCGCCGTCGAAGAGGACGCGGAAGTAACAGAGCCACGCGAACCAGATGCGCGTCACGAACGGGAGCGGAGTCTCGGGCACGGCGCGGAGGGTAGCGCAGAACGTGCGCTTGAACGACGGAGCGGGCGTGGTACGTCCGCATCATCCTGCGCGTCTTCCTCCTCTTCTTTCGCGCGTGCCTCATCGCGTGGGTCTTCGTCGTCGCGAGCGTGACGTACGTCGCGATGCGCATCGCCGGGCGCGGGCGCGGCGACACGCGCGATCGACTTCGCGGCGAGGTGCTCGCGCGCGCGCTCGAACGGCTCGGCGCGACGTTCGTGAAGCTCGGGCAGATCCTCGCGACGCGACCCGATTTGATCCCGGAGCCTGTCGCCACCGCGCTCGCGCGCCTCCAAGACGCGGTCCCGCCCGCGCCGTTCGCGGACGTCGAAGCGCTCCTCACAGAAGAGCTCTCGGCGTTCGGACGCGCGCGCTTCGTCACGATCGACGAGACGCCGATCGCCGCCGCTTCGGTCGCGCAAGTTCACCGCGGCGTCCTCGACGACGGAACCATCGTCGCCATCAAGGTGCAGCGTCTCGCGGCGCGCGCGCAGATCGACCGCGATCTCTCGCTCCTCGGCGTCCTCGCGCGCGTCGTCGGCGCGCTCCCTGGCATGCGCTACATGTCGATCCCCGGCGCCGCGAAGCGCTTCGCCGACGCCCTCCGCGCGCAGCTCGATTTTCGTCTCGAAGCGCACAACAACCGGCGCCTCGCCGCGAACTTCGCGAACGATCCGCGCATCGGCGTGCCCGGGCTCGTCGACGATCTCTGCACCAAGCGCGTCCTCACGATGGACTTCATCGACGGCGTGAAGCCGACCGACGTCACCGAAGATCGCGCCGAGCTCGCGCAAGCCGGCTTTCGCTGCATCGCGCAGATGGTCTTCCTCGACGGCTTCGTGCACGCCGACATGCACCCCGGGAACATCATGTTCACGCGCGACGGGCGGATCTTCCTCATCGACCTCGGGCTGGTCGCCGAGATCCCGCTCGAGCTCCGCAAGCCGTGGGTCGACACGTTCGTCGCGGTCGCGACGTGCGACGGCAAGCGCGCGGCCGAGCTCTTCTATACCTACGCGCCGGTCGTCCACGACACCGACTACGTCGCGTACGAAGCCGACATCGTCGCGCACCTCGAGAAGCTCAAAGGGCGACCGCTCCACGAGATCGAAGTCACGCAAGCCGTCGGCGGTGCGATGGCGATCTTGCGCAAGCATCACGTGCAGGTCGATTCGACGTTCACCGTCGTCAACCTCGCGATGCTCGTCGCCGAAGGGGTCGGCAAGCAGCTCGATCCGAGCTTCGACATCTACTCGTGCGCGATGCCGTTTCTCGCCGAGGCGATGCGGCGTTACCCGGAAGGGAAGAAACCGGTTCGCGCGGTGCCCACCCGCGACGCGTGACGGCGCGCCGTTTCAGATCGTGACGCGCTTCACTTCGTCGACGGTCGTGATCCCGGCGAGGACTTTCTCGAAGCCCGCGCGTCGCAGCGATCGGATCTTCCGTCGCGCGAAAATCTCGCGGTAGAGGCGCACCGCGGCCTTCGCCTTCACGAGCTCGCGGAGCTCGTCGTCGAGCTCGAGCACCTCGAAGATTCCGGTGCGACCGCGGTAACCCGTGCGCATGCACTGCGCGCATCCTTGCGGGCGCGCGACCTTGCTCCCTTGCGGAAGGAGCAGCTCGTCGCCATCCCAAAGCTCGCTCTCCAGATCGACGAGCTGGATGCAGTTCTGACAGACCATGCGCACGAGGCGCTGCGCGAGCACCGCGCTCAGCGCGTTCGCGACGATCCACGGCTCGACGCCGAGATCGACGAGGCGCGCGATCGTCTCGACGGTGTCCGACGTGTGCAAGGTCGACATGACGAAGTGCCCGGTGAGCGCGGCTTGCATCGCGATCGCCGCGGTCTCCGCGTCGCGGATCTCGCCGACGAGGATCACATCCGGATCCTGCCGGAGGATTGCGCGGAGCCCGGTCGCGAAGGTGAACCCCGTCCGCGTGTTCACCTGGCCTTGTGTGATCCCGTAGAGCTCGACCTCGATCGGATCTTCGAGCGTCACGACGTTGACGTCGTTCGTGTCGACGAGACCGAGGAACGCGTAGAGCGTCGACGTCTTCCCCGATCCCGTCGGACCGGTCGTGACGAGGAAGCCCTGCGGGCGCGCGACGATCTCGCGGATGCTCTGCTGCAGCTCGGGATCGAGCCCGAGCTTTTGGAACGAGATGAGCTGCTGCCCGGTGAGGATTCGGAGGACGCACTTCTCGCCCTGCGCCGACGGAAAGGTCGACGCGCGCAGGTGAACGCGCGCGGCGCCGATCTCGATCGCGAGCTGCCCGTCTTGCGGGAGGCGGCGCTCCGCGATGTCCATCTTCGCGAGCACCTTGATGCGCGAGACGACCTGCGTCCCGGCGGTCGGCTCGATCCCTTGAACCTCGGCGAGCGCACCGTCGACGCGGAGGCGCACCTGGAGCTTGTCGTGCTTCGGCTCGAAGTGGATGTCGCTCGCGCGCTCGGCCACGGCGAGGCGGATGATTTGGTCGAGCAGCTTGACCGCATCTCCCTCGACGAGGCCTGTCGGCCCCTTTCCAGCGGTGCGGTCCACGTTGATGAAAGATGGAACGCGGCGCGTCGCAGCGTGTCAAGGCGTGACGGCGCGCGCGCGGTCTGGTACGAGCGTTCACCTTCTTCTGCGCGGAGACGACGATGCGAACGTACCGGATTCGGTGGGGTGCATTGACCACGGCGAGCGCGCTTTTCGCGCTCCTCCCTGTTTTGGCGTGCGATACGCGGGCCGACAAAGCCGCGGTCGCGCGAAAGAGCCCGACGGCGACGACGCCCGACGCGGCGCTTCGTGACGTTCCGCTCGGCCACGTGACCTCGCGCGATCCGCGTGGCGTCGCGCGCTTCGTAATGGGCTCGCTCGACGCGACGCGCGTCCCGCTCGGCCTCTCCTCCGAAGCCGCCGCGCGACTCCATCTCCAACGTCACGCGTCGATGCTCGACCTGAGCGACGTCGTCGTGCGAGGCGCGGTCCTCCAGGCGAGCCACGATCTCCCGGGCGGCGCGAGCATCGTGCAGCTCACGCAGAGCGTCGGCGGCGTTCCGGTGTTCCGCGCGCGCGCGAGCATCGTGCTCGACGCGGGCAAGCACCTCGCGAGCATCGCGACCACGCTTCACCCCGCGGCCGTTGGCTCGAAGGTGCCGACGTTCAAGCGCGCCGCCGACGTCGCCGTCGCGAACGCGTACGTCGCGCGCTTCGGGCGTCCTGCGACGACGCTCGGCGCGCCGCGCGTGATCGAGTCGACGACGAAGCAGGTGCTCTTCCCGATCGGTTCGCGCCTCGTGCCCGCGCATCACGTCGAGATCCTCACGCGGCCGATCGACACCGGCGACAACGAGATGTGGGGCTACGTCATCGCCGACGACGACGGGCGGACGCTCCACGCGGAGTCGCTCACCGCGCACGACGCATTCAATTACCGCGTGTGGGCCGATCCGACCGGCAACCACATTCCGATGGACGGCCCGATGGCGGACTACACGCCGCACCCGACGGGCGTCCCCGACAAATCGAAGGCCGCGTTCGTGGCGCCGATCCTCGTCTCGATGGAAGGCTTCAACAAGAACCCGAACAACCAGGCCGATCCGTGGCTCCTCCCGACGGACACGGTCACGTTCGGCAACAACGTGCGCGCGTACACGGACCGCGATCAGAACGGCAACGTGGGCGATGGCTTCGACGCAGCGGACGTTCGCGCGGATCTCACGGCGCCGCTGACGTTCGACCGCGTCTACGACGTCACCAAGGCGCCGAACGACAGCGTCGAGCAGGAGAAGGCGGCGGTCACGCAGATCTTCTACGTGACCAACTGGCTGCACGACTATTGGTACGACTCGGGGTTCAACGAGATCTCCGGCGTCGCGCAGCTTTCCAACTTCACGCGCGGCGGCACGGAGGGCGATCCGCTCCGCGCCGAGGCGCAAGACAGCGCCGATCACGGGCAGTCGAACAACGCGAACATGAGCACGCCGGCCGACGGCACGTCGCCGCGCATGCAGATGTACGTCTGGAGCGGCGCGCCCAATCGCTCGATGGTCACTGCGCCGGTGGTCGCGTTCCCCGACGGCTTCGGCGCGGCGGGTTACGGTCCGCAGACGTTTCAGGTCACGGGCGCGTTGGTGCTCGCGGCCCCGAACACGGCGTGCACGCCCATCACGAACAACGTCGCAGGAAAGATCGCCGTCATCGATCGCGGCACGTGCGCGTTCGCCGCGAAGAGCGCGGCCGCCGAGGCCGCTGGCGCGATTGGCGTCATCATCGTCAACAACGCCGCAGGTCACGCGGCGCCCGGGCTCGGCGGGGCCGGCGCGGTCACGATCGGAACGCTCAGCTTGAGCCTCGAGGACGGAGCGACGCTGAAGACGGCGATCGGCGCCGGCACGGTCACCGGAACATTGAAGCGCGGCGTCGAGAACCTCGTCGACGGTACGATCGACAACACGGTCGTCGCGCACGAGTGGGGCCACTACCTGCACCATCGCCTCGTCCAGTGCGGCTCGCAGTCGTGCGGAGGTATGAGCGAAGGTTGGGCCGACTTCGACGCCGTCATGCTCGTCGTCAAGGCCGGCGACGACATGCAGGGCACCGCGTTCCCGATGGCGCAGTACGCGACCAGCGGCATCACGGCCGACAACGAGTACTTCGGCATTCGTCGCGCGCCGTACTCGACGAGCTTCGCGAAGAATCCGTTCACGTTCGGCCACGTTCGACGCGTGTCGACGCTCCCGACGGGGGCGCCGCTCTGGCCCGCAGCCGCGGACATGAGCGAGGTCCACAACGTCGGTGAGATCTGGACCGAGACGCTCTTCGAGGGCTACGCGGCGATGCTCATCGCCGACAAGGCGGCATCGATTCCGTTCGACACGACGAAGCGCCACATGGCCGACTACGTCGTCGCCGGCATGAAGGCGGCGCCTGCCGAGCCGACGTTCATGGAGCAGCGCGACGCGATCCTCTCCAGCGTGTGGGCGATGGGACGTCCCAGCGACTTCAACGCGCTCGCGCTCGGCTTCGCGAAGCGCGGCATGGGCGTCGGCGCGATCGCGCCGCCGATCGGATCTACGACGCTCAACGAAGCGGTCGAGAACTTCGCCGCGAACGGGAAGCTCGCCTTCGTCGACGCCAAGCTCGACGATCTCGCGCGCACGTGCGACGGCGACGGCATTCTCGACGCCGGCGAATCGGGGACCCTCACGCTGCGCGTGAAGAACACCGGCTGGCTGCGTCTCACGAACACCGGCGTTCACGTCACGAGCACCAGCCCGAACATCCTCCTCGCCAACGCCGGGATCGCGGCCGTGACAGGTATCGATCCGTATGGCGTCGTCACCGTGACGATTCCGGCCGGCGTCCGCAGGGGGACGACGGCGTACGAGGTGATTCCGTTGAGCGTCGAGCTGACGGACATGGAAGCGTTTCAGCCGAGCGTCATTGCGTCGGCGTCGCTGCTCATCAATGCGGACGACGTCGCGGCCAAGTCGGCGGACGACGACGTCGAGAGCGCGCATCCGGTCTGGACGCAGATGCACGGCGCGACGACGCACGCCGTCTGGGCGCGCACCGGCGACGACACCAATCACCTATGGCACGGCGCAGATCTGCCGACGCCGAGCGACGAGAGCCTCGTCTCGCCGAGCCTCGTGGTGGGCACGGGCGCGTTCACCATCAAGTTCAGCCACCGGTTCCAGTTCGAGTTCGGCGGCAATCAGTACTTCGACGGCGGTGTTCTCGAAGTGAGCGCCGACAACGGCGTGACCTGGACCGACGTCACGACGTACGTCAATCCGGCGTACCCGCAGACGCTCGACAACTCGGCGCCCGACAACGTCCTCAATGGACGCAAGGCGTGGGGCGGCAACTCGGCCGGCTATCCGGCGTTCGTCGACGTCTCGCTCGATCTCGGGACGCAGCTCGCGGGCAAGACGGTCAAGGTGCGCTTCCGCGCCGGCAGCGACGACGGCGGATCGTCGACCGGTTGGGACATCGACAACCTCAAGTTCGGCGGCATCACGAACACGCCGTTCGGAACGATCGTCGACAACGCGGTCGCGTGTCCGACGCCCGACGGGGGCACCGGCAGCCCGGATTCGGGCACGCCGGCCGATTCGGGCAGCGACTCGGGAGGCACGTCGGGCGACGGCGGCTTCGTGTCCCAGGACAGCGGGACGTCGACATCGGACTCGGGCACGGCCGACGAGGTCGTCGACGACGTCGGCACGCTCGGCGGCGGCGCGTGTGCCGCGGCGCCGGTCGGACGCACGCCTCTCGGTGCGGGCGCGGGGATCCTCGCGGGGCTCTTCGCGCTCGTCGCGCGGCGACGCCGGAAGTAGCTCAGCTCGGCAACATCGACGCGAGGCGAAACCAGACCTCGCGTCGCGCGCCGCACGACGGACACAGAAGGCGCACGAGTCGAAGGCGTCGGTCGGTGACGACGCGCGCTTCGTGCGCTTCGACGCGCGCCTCGTCGCCGCATCGCGCGCAACGGAGCGAGCGGGCGTGCACCTCGACCTGCGACGCCGACTCGAGATCGATCGGTCGCTCGGGCGCGCCGCCGGGCTCGAGACGCGCGAGCCGTTCCCTATCGCGCGCGAGCTTGTCCTGCGCGCGCTCGCGTTCGCGTCGTTCGGTGCGCGGGCGCGGCTTCTTGATCATGCACCCGAGCGTAGCGCGAGTGCTCAGTCGTGCGCGGCGTCGCCGGATGCGTCGGTTCCCGCGTCGGGCGTGCTGCACCCGGGTGAATGGCAGATGCCACACTTGGCTGCGGTGCACGTCGTCTCCGACAAGATGCACGCGCCCGCGGGACAAACCATCGGTCCGCCGCTCGCGCACTTCTTCACGCGCGAGGCTATTTCGGCCTGCCACTTCGCGAGGTCCGCTTTGTTGATCGACGCGTTCCCGCACGATCCGCATCCGCAGACGTCGCCTTCGTCGACGATCGCGCAATCGGTCGGCGCGGTGCAGCTCTGGTCGTAGTCGCTGGCGTGGATCGGCGGAGGTCCGCCTCCGTCGGTCGTGCTCCCGTCGGTGCCGCCGTCGGATGGCGCCGATGTGGTCGTGCTCGAGCAGGCGGCGCTCGAAAGGGCGAGGAGGAAGGCGATGGCGACGGAGGCGGGCGCGAGCTTCATGCGAGGACGAGGAGCAACGCCCGTGCCGCGCGCGCCGCCCGGGATTTTGCGGTCGGCGGGCGAGGGGAGATGATCGGCGGATCGTGGAGGCGCGCCGATCTGCGCCGCGTCGGCGCGGCTCAGTAGAAGGAGCCCTTGTACGACGGAGGGATCGCCGGCGGCGTGCGCGCGTCGAAGCGGAGGGCGGTCGCCTGGTCGCCGATGCTCGGCGCGATGTACATGTAGCGTCCGTCGAACGCGAAGCCGCCGGCGCCGACGAACGGTTGCGGAGCCGCGAACTGCGAGAGATCGATCGTCGTCCACGCGGCTGCGCTGGTGAACGAACCTTGCGTGTCGAAGCGCGCCATCGGCGATTTGCCGCTCGGCTGTTGCCCGACTTGCCCGAAGTACATGTAGCGCCCGTCGAAGCCACCGCGGAAGAAGTTCTTCGCGCCCGGGTCGATCGTCGTCACGTCGAAGACCTTCCACGCCGCCGCCGTCGTGAAGTCGATTTGCGGATCGAGCCGCACGACTTTGCCCGACGGGTTTGCATAGTAGACATATCGACCGTCGAAGACGCCGGGCGCGTACTGCGCCTCTCCCGGGACGATGGAGATCAGGTTGAACTTCGACCACGCGCCCGCGGCTGCGAACCCGAGCTGCGAATCGTAGCGAACGATCTGCGCGGAGTAGGCGCTGTTCGCATAGATGACATTGAAATAGAGATAGCGACCGTCCCACACGACGCCGTCGTTGTAGCTCGCATAAGGCACGACGTACGCGGTGGCGTATTCCTCCCACGACGCGATCTGCGTAAACGATGCGTGGGTGTCGTAGCGGAGGACGTACGGATTGAACGTCGCCTTTCCGAGACCGCCCGACGCGTAGATGTAGCGTCCGTCGAACGCCATTCCGCGAAAGCCGACCCGCGCGCTCGGCAGCGTCGTCGAGTCGAACGTCGTCCACGAGCTCACGGTCGCGAACGCGGCTTGCGTGTCGTAGCGGACGAACTGCGAGCCCGCGCTGTCTTGTCCTTGCGGCGCGAAGTAGATGTAGCGCCCGTCGAACGCCGCGCCTCCGAGCTCCTTCGCGGCCGCGTTGACCCTCGACACGTCGAACGTCGTCCACGAGCTCGCCGAAGTCCACGCCGCCTGCGTGTCGTAGCGCGCGATCTGCGACTGCGGATTCGAGAAGCCGTCGTACCCGGGCGCGAAGTAGAGATACCGACCGTCGAACACGGAGGTCGTGAACGATCGCTGCGCCACGCCGACGGTCGCGAGATCGACCTGTGACCACTTCGAAGCGACGGTCGGATCGTTGTACGTCGGCGGCGCAACGGCGTCGCTCGGCGCGTCGGTGCCGGCGCTCCCGTCGGTGCCGGTGCTCGCGTCCGTGCCGCTGTCGGAGCCGGGCATCGACGTGTCTGCACCCGCGTCGATGCCGACGAGGCCCGAGTCGAAGGCGCCCGAGTCCGGGCCGGGCGAGGCGTTGTCGGGTGAGAGGCACGCGACGGTTACCGACGAGAGTGAGAGCGCGAAGACGATCGAGACGCGGGGGTTCCCCATGATGAAACCATGCGCGCGATCTTCCCAGTGCGCGTCCCATGATTCTTTGAGATTTTCATGACGAGGACGGCCTTCAAGCAGTCTATTCTCAGTCGAATGGGGGGCTTGAGGAGGCGGCTCGCAGCCGTGATGGGCGTGTGCACGACGGCGCTCGTCGTCGCGTGCAGCAGCGCTGGCACGCTCGACACCGGTCCCGAAGGGGGCGTCGGGCAAGCGTGTCTCCCCGACGGGACGTGCAACGTGGGCCTCGCGTGCTTGAGCAAACGGTGCGTCGCGTACGCGTTCCCCGACAGCGGGACAATCGCGCCCGCCGACACCGCGGCGGCGACGTTCGCGCAAGCCGACTGCGCGAAGACGATCGCGTGCTACGGCGTCCCCTCCGGCTATCGCGACGCGGACGAGTGCGTCGCGCGCAAGGCCGCGGAGCTCGACGATGCGCTTCGCGCACCGGGCACCGGATGGACGCCGGCATCGATGCTCGACTGCGCGGCGAAGACGACGACCGCGACGTGCGCCGAATTCTGGGCCGGCTTGGCTTGCTTGCAGAAGCCCGGCACCCTCGCGGTCGGATCGTCGTGCGCGCGTCCGTCGCAGTGCACGACCTTCACCTGCGCAGTCGCGATCGACCGTGCGTGCGGCGTGTGCGCCACGGGGAAGCTCGGCGGCGCCGCGTGCATCTCGACGGACGAGTGCGCGTTCCCGATGATGTGCTCGTCGTCGGTGTGCACGGCGCCCGGCGCAGAAGGGACCGCGTGCGACATCGCTACGCAGCTCTGCGCCTTCGGGCTGTCGTGCCGAAACGGAAAGTGCGCGCAGGCGGGGCCGGACGCGTCGTGCTTCTCGTCGGATCAGGACTGCCAGACGAACAACTTCTGCAGCAACGTCACGAGCACCTGCCAGCGCGACTCGTACGGCAAGCCCGGCGCGATGTGCGGATGGGTGAAAGGCGACGCGTCGCTGTGGGTCGACTGCCAAGCTTCGCCCGGGTCGTGCATTCGCGGCAATCAGCAGCTCATCGGCAATTGCCCGCAGATCGCGGCGGACGGCCAAGCGTGCGACGGCGGGACGACGCGCTGCCTGCATCCGGCCGTCTGCGAAAAAGGGAAATGCACGGCGCTGCGCGCGATGGAGTGCAAGTGAAAGGCGGGAGCGCGATGGGTGCGTCGTTGCGACGGATTGCGATCGCGATCGCGACTCTGCTCGCGCTCTTGCCGCTCGCGTGCGGAACGGTCGAGACCGTCGACGCATCGGGCACCGAAGGTCAGACGTGTTACCCGAACGCGACGTGCAACGCGCGCCTCGCGTGCATCAGCGGCTACTGCGTGAAGGTGCCGAGCGCCACCGACGCCGGCACGGATGCGTCGGTGCCGACGTTCGATGGGGGCCCGCCGCAGTGTGCGACGAGCGAGGTCTTCTGCGGCGGCGTGTGCGTCCCGAGCGGTCCGCTCCATTGCGGCGCGTCGTGCGCGAAATGCGTCGTGCCACCGAACGGCGTCGCGACCTGCGACAACGGCGTCTGCACGAGTCGTTGCCCGGGCATGACGTGCGGTGGCGCCTGCATCGACGAGACGAGCGATCCGAACAATTGCGGATCGTGCGGGCACGTATGTGCGACTCCGGATACATGCGCGGCGTCGCAGTGCTCGTGCAACGGGATCGGCACAGCGTGCAACGGAGTCTGCGTCGTCACGCAGATGGATCCACTCAACTGCGGAAGCTGCGGGCACATGTGCCCGCCGCCGCAGCTCTGCATGAACGGCAACTGCGGCTGCGGTGCGCCGTCGGTCATGTGCGGGAGCACGTGCGCGTTTCTCGACACCGATTTTTCGAACTGCGGTTCGTGTTTTCACGTCTGCATGTCGGGCGAGACGTGCGCCTCCGGGCAATGCCTGACGCCGCCGACCGTCGTCGCGTCGAATCAGCCGTTCCCCGACCAGCTCGCGATCGACGCGAACAACGTCTACTGGACGAACAATGTGGCAGGCAGCGGCTCGGTGATGCAGGCCCCGAAGCTCGGTGGCTCGCCGGTGACCGTCGCGAGCAACGAGGACGGCCCCGACTCGATCGCCGCCGACGCGAGCTTCGTCTACTGGGGGAGCCTCAACGCAGGCGGCAAGGTTTCGCGCGCCCCGATCGGCGGTGGAACGAAGCTCGACTTCGCGCCGTTGATCAGCGCAAACGGGATCACCGTCGACGCGACCAACGTCTACGTCGTGTCCACGAACGGCAACGTCTCCCAAGTCCCCAAAGGCGGCGGCACAGTGCAGACGATCGCGACCGGTCAAAGCTCGCCGTGGCGTGTGCAGGTGAATGCGACCAACGTCTATTGGGTCGAAGCTGCGTCGCTTGGAACGCTGAAGACGGTGCCGATCGGCGGCGGAATGCTCTCGACGCTCGCAACCTTCGGAGCGCCGGCCGTGGGTTTGGCGATCGACGCGACGAACGCCTACGTGGCGGTGAAGGACGGCACGATCCAAAAGGTGCCGCTCGCGGGTGGCGTGCCGACGGTGCTCGCCGCCGGCCAAATGAACGCGTCGGCGATCGCGATCGACGGGACGACCGTGTACTGGCCAATCGCGGTGTTCGGAGGAACGATCCAGAAGGTGCCGATCGCCGGCGGTACGACGACGACGGTCGCGGTCGGACTGCAGCAACCGTTGTCGATCGCGGTCGACGCGACGAGCGTCTACTGGACGAGCAGCGGCGACGGTCGGGTACTGAGCGCTCCGAAATGAACCTGCGAACCACTCTCGTCGCGACCGCTGTCGTCGCCATGACCGTCTTCGGCTGCGGCAAGCACCCGAAGCCCGCGGCCACGGTCACGAATACGTGCAACGTGCAGGGACCCGCGTACACCGTGCCGGCGCCGGGTCGCATCGTGCCGGCCGCCGCGGCGAGCGGTGCACCGTGAAGCACGCGCGCGTCGTTGCGGTCGCCATCTTCGTCGTCCTCGCGATCCTCGGTTGCGGGAGCAAGCGCGCGAAGGAGGCGAAGAAGCGCGATCCGCAAGTGGTGCGCGACGCGCGCATCTCCGCGGCGGGGCCGGCGTTCGAGCGTTACGCGGACGCGGACAAGGCGAGCATTCGGCGCGGCATCGTTCGCGTCGGTCTCGACGAGTACGGCGCGTACCTCGCGTTCGGCACACCGATGCTCTCGTGGAAGACGCGCGTCGACGACAAGACGTGCAACGTCCTCATCGAAGACGCGCGCGGCACCGGGAGCGCCGCTGGCACGCTCGTCTTCGCGTGCGACGGGACGATCACCAAGATCGCGCCGATCGAGCCCGCGTTCTCGTGCTGGTCGGCTGCGGCGGTCGGACCGCGAATCGCCGAGCGCCTCACGTACTTCGAGACGCTCCCGTTCGCGCGTCAATGGCAGCTCGCGGCCGGACAGCTCGAGCGCGGCCAGTCGAGCGTCGATCTCTACATCGCGTTCGGAGCTCCGTACCGGCGCGGCATCGAAGCGCGCGCGGACAACACCAACGTCACGACGCTGGTCTTCCTCGACAACAGCGGCGATGCGTACGGCGCGACGGTCACGCTCGTCGACGACAAGGTCGTCTCGTGGACGATTCCGGCCGAGCGGGTGCTCACGCCGGAGGCGATCGAGCGGCAGCGGCAGCTCGCCGCGCAGCAAGAGGCGCTCGCGGAGCAACGAGCCGAGATGCAGCGTCAGAACGAAGAGCGCGCGCGCGCCGCGCAGCAGCAGCTTCAACAACAGATGCAGCAGCAACAGCAAGCGCCAACGCCTTCCGATCCGGGGCCGTCGAACGTCGCGCCGGCGCCTGCAGGCGGCGGGTACGTGCAGAACCAGACGACGACGCACGTGAGCGGATCGAAGCAGCTCACGCTCAACGGATGCGCGTACACCGACTCGGCGACCGGCGCGCTCGGCAACGGGTGCACCGTCGGCGTGAAGGGATGTCCGGGCGGATACGTCTGCGCGATCCTCGGGAGCGGAAGCTCGGGGTGGTGCGTGCCGGCCGCGCAGAACGCCGCGTGCGGTCACCGACGCTGACGAGATTGACCACGCGCCGCAGACGAACGAGATTCGTCGCGTGAAAATCCCCCGCCTGATCTTCGGCATTCCCGTTGTCGTACCGATGGCGCTCGTCGCCGCTTGCGCCCAGCCGCCCGTCGCCGCGATTCCGCCCTCCGCGTCCGCGTCCGCGCGGACGATCGACGCGTCGCAAGCCACGTCGCAGCACTTCGTCGCCGCGCTGCCGGCGATCGATCCGACCGCGATGCCGCGCCAGCGCGCCGTCGTGTTGAAGGCGGCGCGCCTCTTCGACGGCCGCGGCGATCGCGTCGTCGACGGCGGCGTCGCGCTCCTCGTCGAGAACGGTCTCATCACGCGCGTCGGCACGCCCGCGACGATCGCGGCGCCCGCCGACGCCGAGACGATCGATCTCGGCGACGCGACGATCCTCCCTGGGTTCATCGACGCGCACACGCACGTGTCGTTCGAGGCGAGCGGCAACTATTACAAGGACACCTTCGACGGCCGCATGCGCTTCCCGGCCGAGCAGGCGCACTACGCCGCGAGCTACGCGCGGAAGCTCCTCGACATCGGGTTCACGACGATCCGCGACGTGGGCTCGGACGAGAGCATCGACGTCGGCCTGCGCAACGCCATCGCGAACGATCTCGTCATCGGCCCGCGCATGCTCGTCGCCGTGCACTCGATCGGCGCGACCGGTGGGCACTGCGACGGGCCGGCCGTTCCGCCCGAACGCGAGAAGCCAGCCGGCGTCTACGAAGGGGTCTGCAACGGCGCCGACTCGTGCGCGCAGGCCGTGCGCACGCAAGTGAAGTACGGCGCCGACGTGATCAAGATCTGCGCGTCGGGCGGCGTCCTCTCGCTCGGCGACGCCGTCGACACGCCGCAGCTCACGCGCGCCGAGCTCGACGCGATCGTCTTCGAAGCGCATCGGCTCGGAAAGCGCGTCGCCGCGCACTGCCACGGCGACACCGCCGGAAAGCTCGCCATCGAAGCGGGCGTCGACTCGCTCGAGCACGGATCGTTTCTCAAGCCGGACACCCTCGCGATGATGAAGAAGAAGGGGACGGTGCTCATCCCGACGTTGATGGCATCGCACTACCTCAACGAGGAGAGCCGCATCGCGAAGTTTCCGCCGCCGATCCAGGCGAAGATTCGTACCGCGAGCGCCGCGCACGCGGCAGCGTTCAAGGAAGCCCTGCGGGCAGGCGTCATCATCGGATTCGGGACCGATTCGGCGGTCTATCCGCACGGAATGAACGCGCACGAGTTTTCGCTGATGACCGGTCTCGGCATGCCGCCCGCGGCGGCGCTGCGCGCGGCGACGTCGGTGGACGCGCGGCTGCTCGGGATCGCGGCGCAGACTGGGACGCTCGAAGCCGGCAAGCTCGCCGACATCGTCGCGGTGCCGGGCGATCCGCTCGTCGACATCAAGCAGACGGAGAAGGTCGTCTTCGTGATGCGCGCGGGGCGCGTGTACAAGCGGCCGACGAGCCCGCCATGATTCGCTGGAAGCTCGTGGCCCTGCTGGCTCTCGTCGCAGCGACCGTCACTCCTCGAGTCGCCGACGCGTCCCTCGTCGAGATTCAGAACGAAGCGGTGCGTGCGCTCGCGCACGTTCAGGAGCGGCGCTTCGCGAACGGGATGACGGTCGTCGTCCAGGAGGATCGCCACGTTCCGATCGTCTCGCTGGCGCTGCGCTACGACGCCGGCGAGCGCAACGTGCCGCCGGGGCGCGAGGGGGTCGCGATGCTCACGACGTACGCAATGGTCCGAGTGACGAAGCACGTCGCAGCGGGCGAGTATAACCGCTACCTCTCGCGCGCGGGCGCGACGGGCCATTCGGGGAGCACCGCGGCCGACAGCACCTTGCTCCGCGTCACGCTTCCGTCGAACCGCCTCGCGCTGCCGCTTTGGTTGTGGAGCGATCAGATGGCGTTCTTCGTCGATGCGATCGACAAGGCACAGCTCGACGTGGAGCGGGCCGCGCTCGTCAACGCCATCGCGAACGAAGATGGCGGGCCGCTGTCGCGCGTTTCGGCGATGCTCGACGAGGAGATTTACGCGGCGGGCCACCCGTACCATGCGATCGGTCGCGCGACCGCGGCGACGATTGGCGCGATCACGGTCGACGACGTGCGCGCGTACCACGAGCGGTGGATCGTCCCCGAGCACGCGACGCTCGTCATCGTCGGCGACGTCGTGGCGGCCGACGCCTTCGCGCTCGCCGAAAAATATTTCGGCCCGGTCCCGCGTGGCCCGGGCGCAAAGCTCGCGCCGCCGACGAGCACCCCGCTGCGCGGCGAGTCGCAGCTCGAGATCAGCGCGAACGTCTCGACGCCGACGGTGTGGATCCGTTGGCCGACGCCTGCGTTCTACACGGACGACGACGCGATGCTCGACGTCGCGGCGCGCTTGATGACGGGGATCCGGTCGGGCCACCTCCATTGGGCGCTCGTCGACGAAAAGAAGGTCGCGACCGCCGTAAACGCCACGAACGGCTCGCGCGCGCTCGGTTCGCGCTTCGATGTGAGGGTCACGGGCGTCGCGGGCGTCACGCCGGCGGCGCTGCTCGCCGAGGTCGACGCGGCGTTCGGGCGCTTCTCGGACGGTCACGTGACCGAGGCGCACGTGAACGGTGCGTTGGGCGAGACGCTCCTTCCGAGGCTCTATTCGTTCGAGCACGCGGCCATTCGCGCGGCGCTCCTCGCCGGATACAGCACGAACATGGGGACGCCGAGCTTCATCGACAAAGACCTCGCGCGTTTCGTCCCGATCGACCGCGCGGCGCTCGCTCGGGCGATTCCGCGCCTCTTGCCAGGCAACAAGCGTGTCGTCGCGTTGGTCACGCCGAGCTCCTCGGCGCCGATGGGCGGCGTGAAGTCCGCACGCAACTTCAAGCCCGCGTGGATCAAATGAAGCGCCGCGCTGCGCTCGTTGTCTTCGTCGGGGTCGCTGTGTTCGCGTGCGCGCCGGCCGCGATGCCAGGCCCAGGTGCCGTCGATGTGTCGGATGTGTCCGGCGATTCTCTCCGTCAGGTAAAGCGTGTCACGCCGGACGATCCGTTTCGACGGAGCGAGCCGCCGCCGACCGCCACGACGCCCTTCACGCCGCCCGCGGCGCACAAGGCTCGTCTCGCCAACGGCGTGAATGTCATCTTCGTAGAGCGCTCCGCGTCGACGCTCGTTTCAGTGAGCCTCGTCGCGATCGGTGGCGACGGCGCGCAACCCACCGCTCCGCGCGAGGCGATTGGTCTGATGCTCGCGTCACTCACGCTAGGCTCGACGACGCGCAGCGAGTTGGAGCTGCGCGGCGGCTTCGCCGATCTCGGTGTGCAGCTGCCGTACACGGGGCGCGTCCTCGACGCGAACCTCGTCTCGGTCCTCGCACCCGAGCCGAAAGTCGAGGCCGCGGTCGATCTCTTGGCCGACATGATCCTCCACCCCGCGTTCGACAACGTGGGGTTCGAGCGCGGGCGAGAGATGCGCGCGGCGCAGCGCGAGCATGATCGGGCGAATCGCACGCTCATCGGCGATCGTGTCGCGGAGGTCGCCATCTTCGGCGCGCATCCGTACGGTCGCATATGGGGGCCGCCGGACGAGATACGCGCGATCACGCGCGCCGACATCGTGCGCATCCACGAGCGCGCGTTCCTGCCCGCGAGCATGACGCTCATCGTCGTCGGACCCGCGAACGAGAGCGCCCTCCTCGCGCAGCTCGATCGTACGTTCGGCGCGTTGAAGCCGCCTTCGTACACGCCGCCTGCGCTCGCTCCCGTCTCGCCGCTCGCGGCGTCGTCGGCGTCGACTCCGCGCATCGTGCTCGTCGATCGACCGGGCGACGCGGTGGCGTACCTGCGCTTCGCCGGGCTGTCACCTCCGCGGCGTTCCGCCGATTGGCCGTCGCTCATGGTGACGCACCATATCCTCGGACCGAACAATCCTCGCCGGCTCGCGAAGCTGCGGTACGACCTCGGCTACGTGAAGTTCGTCGACACGACGCTCTGGGGAGCGCGCGAAGCGGGAGAGCTCGGATTCTCGACCGAGATCGGTCGCGACAAGATGGGCCTCCTCTTGCGCGCCGCGGACGGCATTCTGCGCGAGCTCGCGACGAGCGGACCGAGCACGGCGGAGCTCGACGACGCGAAGGCGCGGATGGAGCAGACGTTCGCCGCATCGTTCGAGACGGCGGGCGAGGTCGCGAGCGCATACCGCGATCTCGTGTACCTCGCGCTTCCGGACGACTACCTCACGAAGCGCGCGACGCTCGCCGCCGCGGTGACGTCGGAGAGTGTTCGCGCGGCGGCGGGGCGGTACTACGATCCGGAGCGGCTGCGCGTCATCGTCGTCGGAGATGCGGCGACGTTGAAGCCGCAGCTGGCCGCGTTGGGCTGGGGGCCGATCGAGATTCGTGACGTGGCGGGGGCCGTGGTCCGGCGGGAGTGACGATGCTCGCGCCGAGAGTATGCTGCACGCGCATGCCGCGTCGCTATGCCTACCCCGGTGCGTGTCATTGTCGAAACCTCGAGATTCGACTGGAGAGCGACAAGACGCCGCTCGAGCTCGGCGTGCGTACGGACACCTGCTCGTTCTGTGCGAAGCATCGCGCGCTCTACACGTCGGATCCGGGCGGAGAGATCCACATCGCGGCCCGCGACGCGGCGCTCGTGCAGCGGTATCGCTTCGGGACGAAGACCGCGGACTTCTTGTTGTGCACGGCGTGCGGCGTCTTCGTGGCGCCGTACATGCCGGACGTCGCGCTCGCGGTGGTGAACGTCAACGTGCTCGATGCGCGCGCGGAGTTCTTGGTGAACGCGGTGCACGTGGTCGATCTCGACGCCGAGACGATGGAGCAGCGGATCGCGCGGCGACGCGCGCGGTGGACGCCGGTCGGTGCGTTCGTCCGTGGGGCGTAGCGTTCCCATCTCGATGACGCGCGCTCCGCTGCGAATCACGGGCGCGAAGTCGACGCCGCCGCCGAAGCCGCTCGCGCCTCACGCCGCCTGAACCTCCGCGACCTTGCGGCGCCGACTCAACACCCCGGCCGACACCAGCGCGACGATCAGCGCCACCGGCATCGGCTCGAGGAACGTGATCCCGGCGTTGACCGCCGGGTTCTTGTAGAGCGTCGCGAACTTCTCCATCTCCACTTTCTGCTTGGCGATGGCCTCGTCGGTCTCGCCGTTCGCGCGCGCCTTGTCGAGCATGTGCTCCTGATATTTCACCATGTAGTCCGAGGCGACCGTGAAGTAGAGGACCTCCCACGTCGCCACGTAGCAGAGCGACGCGACTGCCCCGATCAGCATGCCGACCGCGAGCCCGCGGCCGAAGCGCACCGTGCCGCCGCCGACCTTGTCGCGGTACGAGCGCACGCCGAAGAAGATCAGCAAGAACGCGACCACCATCGTCGTGTAACCGACGAGCATGCTCCGGTCCCAGCCGATGGCGTCGTGGAACGGGATGGTGACGAGCAGCACCGCGGAGAGGATGGCGCCGGAGATCAGGCCGAAGGTGAGGACGGTTTTCTTCATGGGTGAATCCTTTGGTGTGGGTGAGTCGAATGAACCGTCGCCACCCTGCGGGTCCGTTCGCTTTTTCGCGTCACCCGAAAGGATGATTCTGCGCCCAAACCGGCGAAATCATCCTTTCAGGGGATGAGCCCAGCCTCCTTCGCGAGCTGCACCGCCTGCGTCCGACGCCGCGCCGACAGCTTGTCGAACAGACGGGCCGCGTGCGTCTTCACGGTGTTCTCGCTGACGAACAGGCGCTCGCCGATTTCGCGGTTGCTCAACCCGGCGGCCATCGCCTCGAGGATCTCGAGCTCGCGCGGGGTGATGCCGAGCTCTTGGAGCCGCGCGTCGTTCCGCGCGAACGGCCCGGTGACCTCCACGTGGACGGGAACCTGCACCTCGACGCGAACGGGGACCTCGCGCACGACGACCTTCTCGCGCGTCCGCGTGAGCTTGCGGCCGAGCCAGATCCCGAGCCCCGCGAAGAGCAGCGCGACGATCCCGCCGTAGATCTCGAGGGAGTGCTCGAGGACGAGAAAACGGTACTCGACCATCTTGAGCGCGGCGATCAGCAAGCCGCCGAGGACGCCGTAGATGAGGACGGTCTTCTTCACGCTTGCGATCTCGCGCTCGTCCTGCGGAAAGCGTACACCCGGTCGGCGACGAATTCTCCCTACGAAGGTGATGATCGTCGCGCGTCCTCCTTCTCGCGTTTCTCTTGGCCGTCTCACCGATCCGTCGGTCGCCTCCGCGCTTTGCGCACCAAGTAGAGGAGCGGAAGGATCCACAAGAGCGCCCACGGCGATCGCGGACGCGACGAATCCGCAGGGTGCAGCGTGCACTGTTTGCATTGTCCGTCGGTGCAAAACTTCCCACACGATCCCGTCCCCTGTTTGCAGGCGAGCGAGCCGCAACCCTTGTCGGAGCAGCACTTGTCGCAGTCGCAGCCGCAGCCGCTGTTCGAGCTCGACGATGGCGTTCCGCCTCCGCCTCCTCCGCCGGCGAGGCATGCGTCGAGCTTCGTCGCACACGCCGGATCGTTCGCGAACGTCGCCGCCGACGGGAGGCTCGTGCTCGTGAGCGATCCCGACGCGAGCGTGCACTGTGGGATCGTCGAGAGGCACGACGCGACGCCCGAGAAACGAACGAGGTAGAGACCGCACAGCTCTTTGAAGCGAAGCGGGTCCGCTTGGAGGAACGCGCACTCCGCTTGCACGTTTGGCATGTCGAGGAGCGTCACGCTCCCGGCGCACACGCCTCCGTCCGTTTGAGGACATTGATTGCACTCCTGCGTCGCGGCCGTCACGCAGAGCTCGAGGGTGTTGCCCTGGAGCGTGAGGAGCGGATGCGACACGCCGACGCCCGACGCGGGCATCGTCGTCGGCGGCGTCGAAGGAACGGGCTCGACCGATCCCATCGCGACGAGCCACGCCGCGTTCACGTACACGGTGTCGCCCGCGACGACGAGCGCGGCGGGCCAACCGACGACGCGAACGAGGTGTCTCGCCCCGGACGCGCGCATCGCCTCGCGTACGATCATGCCAGCCGCGCCGCCGAGCGCACGAGCCTCCGCGTCGAGCGTGACGGTCGGCGCCGGTCCTTCGACGGTGAGCGGCGTCGATGGAGTCGCGTCACGCGGATCGAGCTCGATCGCGAACGGCGTCGCGCGCACCTGCGCGTCCTTCGCCTCGAGGCGCGCCGCGATCATCGCGTCGACGCCCCGCTTCTTGCGAAGATCGTCGACGGCGACGAGCTGCTCATCCGTCGTCGCGGCGACGATCCCGGCGCCGCCGACCGTCTCCGGCGCGTGCGTCTCGGCCCGCGCGACCTCGAAGCGTCGCGCGAGCTCCGTTCGTTCGTCGACCGGAAGCGACGCGACGACCGTCGGCTCGGCGCTCAACGTGTCGCGCAGCGAGAGCTGTCCGAGCGGCGGCGTGGGCTCGGCGACGCATCCGCCGACGACGAGCGCGCCCGCGCTGACGAGCGCGAAGCCACGGAGCACTTTGCGTCCACGCAAGATCGCGAACGTGCACGCGACGAGCAGCACGATCGAGACGACCTGCGCCGTGCTGAGGCCGGCATAGACTCCGCGATCGGTGTCCCCGCGCAGGAGCTCGAGGACGAGCCTTCCCGTCGCGTACGTCGCGATCCACGTCACGAACGCCGCGCCGTCCCGACGTCCTCGGCGCAGCCAGACGAGCGCGCCGAGCGAGGCGACGATGCCGAGCGCCGCCTCGTAGAGCTCCGTCGGATGCACGGGCAAGCTCTCGTGCCCAATCGGCACCCATCCGAGAAAGCCATGCATCTCGGCCGCGGGGCTCCCCGGCGGGAAGCGCACGCCGAGCCACGACGCGGCCGGACGCCCGAAGTCGCATCCCTCGAGAAAGCACCCGACGCGAACGAACGCGAAGAGCGCCCCCATCGCGAGCGTCGCGCGATCCAAGAACGCCAACGGGCTCGCGCCGCGTTTGTGAAGGTACAAAGCGGGCACGAGGACGCCGGCGAGGAGACCGCCGTACGCCGCGCGCCCGGCCGTGAGGATCGGCGTGAGCGAGAGTTGAACGAGCGCCGCGGGGATGGCGCGGATCCATTCGAAGACGTAACCGCCGACCCCCGCAGCGATGAACGCCAGGAGCAGCGCCCGCGCCTGCAGATGTACGGACACGCCGTCGCGACGCGCGAGGCGCAAGACGAGGACGCTGCCGACGATGCCGGCGAGGCCGACCATGCTCGCGTAATCCGGCGCGAGCCATCCCGGCAGTCCGTGTGCGATCAGCCAGCCCATGAGAACGGTCTTCATGCGATGCGCCCTCCCACCATCGATCGTACATGTCTATCTCCAAGAGGATAGTAAAAGCCGCCGTGAAAATGGGCAGCCGTGGCGCGAACGATGGTGCGCGTAGCAGAGCATCGCCTCATGTGCGTCTAGCGCGCGCCCCGCGATCGCCGCTATCTGCATCGGGATAGCACACGCCCCACGGGCGGACCGGCCGGCGTGCGCTACATTGTCCGACGTGGCGAAGCGAAGCGGCTCCGACGGCAAGACAACCGGCACGCGGGTCAAGATCGCCTACGACCCGAAGGAGTTCAGTACGGTCGTCGGCGAAGCGATTCGGCGCGCGCGTCAGGTGCGCGGATGGACGCAGGCCGCGCTCGCCGAGACGGCCGGGCTGTCGCCGAACTACGTGGCGCGTCTCGAGCGCGGTGAGGTCGGTCCGTCGCTCTTCGTGGCGCAGCAGCTGTGTGACGCGCTCGGGATCGACGTCGACGCGCTCTTTCGTCCCGACCCGGGCGCTATGCGGAGCACGAAGCGTTCGACAGCCTAGCGGACGTGCTCGATGCGCGCGGCGCGCGCGCGGGCGTGAACCGCGTCATGCTCAGATCGGATCGATCGCCACCGTCACCGGCTGCTGCTCGTCGCCGCACGTGGTGACGACCTTGATGGAAGTTGTCGTCTTCGGGACGTAGCCGCGCGCGACGATGTCGATCGCGTAGTTCGCCGGGCGTACGACGTGGCTAGCGTACGAGCACGTCGTCGTGAGCCCCGCGTCGTCGGCCGGTGGCGAAAGCGTGAGCACTTCGAAGTACGCGCCATCGCGCGCCGTGACCGTCGCGCTGCAGACGTTCGCGCCGGTGCGGGCGTCGTTCAACGTCACTCCGAGTGGAGGGCGCGGCATGAAGGTGCAGGTCGGCCCGTCCCCGCAAGCCAGCAGCGCGATTCCGAATCCGATGAACGTCAGTGCGATGAGGGCTCTTTCCATTGCGTGGTCGGTACAGCAACGATCGGACCAATGCCGTACTCGTCTAAGAATGCCACGCGGCGTCACTATTCTGACTACACGCCGAGCAATGCAAGCGCGAGGCGGTCGTCTTCGCGATGCTCGGGGTGTCGCGGATCACTTCGCCTCGATCGCGCCGAGGTCCGGCGCGGCGCCCTTCGTCGTTCGTTTCGCGCCGACGAGCGTCGGGTCCCATTCGTACTCGACCACGTAGGGCGCCGCGACGGGCGGGAGCGGCATTGCCCTGTCGATGATCGGCGAGCCCGCGACCGGCGCGAACGTCTTCGAATCGATAGGGGCGTCTGCGCCGACGATGACGTTCTCCGTCCCGGTGAGCACCGATCCCGCGAGCGGATTCGACGCGTGGTTCGGAAGCCAGCCGCTCTTGATCCAGTTTCGCCCGAGGTTGATCTTCCCTCCGGCGACGTACGTCGGCGAGTCGCCTTCGCCCCAGCTCCCGCGCAAGACGATCTGCGCGTTCTCTCCGTAGAAGACGTTGTTGAAGACCTCGGCGCGCTCGTCGGTGGTCGCGAGATCGAAGACGGCGAACGATCCAGTGCCCGTGAAGAGGACCGTGTTGTTGAAGAAGTAGAGCGTGCCCTTTCGGAAAAGAGGCTCGCCCCAATGCTCGGTCGGCTTCGCGCCATAGTGATCGCCGCCGTAGTGGATCGCCGTGCCGCCGGGTCCTTTCGCGCGAATCACGTTGCCGTAGACGAACGTCGTCCTGTACGCGGGGTTCGCGGTCGCGGTCTTCCCGAAGTCCTCGGCCTCGACGAGATCGAGCGACCGCGCGCCGTCCTCGATGAAGTTGTAACGGACGACCGTACCGACGGAGCGATCCTTCAGCGCGCCGCCCTTCGCGCCGGCTCGCAGCGGGCCGTAGTGATTGAGCTCGTACACGACGCCGATCGACTGGATGTACGACGTGTGCTCGTGATCGCCGCCGACCACGCCGCAGTCGTAGATGCTGTTTCTGCTGATGAGGAGATCCTTCGTCGTGAGAAATTCGTTGCCCGGGCGATCCGGATCGATCGACCGCGAGAAGATGCCGTTCGTGCAATCGTGGATCACGTTGTCGCGGACGACGACGTGATGACCGCGCTCGATCCATAGGCACGCGCCAAAGTTCGCCTTGTCGTACGGACGCGACGTTCCGGTGTTGTCCTTGAACGAGTACGTCGCGTGCTGGCCCGTGATCTCGAGACCTTCAATCTCGATGTACTCGGGCCGATCTTCGTAGTCGCCGGCTTTGCCTTTGATGATGATCACGTTGCGCGACTGAAAGAGGAGCTGCGTTCCGAAATCGATCTTCGATCCGGTCGTCGCGTTCTTGCCGTCGATGATCGGGCGCTCTCCGTTCGGTCCCTTCACGCCGCAGACGCGGATGGGCGCGCCCTTGCTGCCGTGACCGGTGATCAAAAATTTCTCTTTGTACGGCGTCGGCCTCCAGAAGATGCGCACCGTGTCGCCGGCGCCGAGGCTGTTCCACGGCACCTCGCCGATCGTCGCGAGCTGTCCTGCGCCGGGCCCCACTTGGTAGTCCCTGCCGCTTCCGCGAGCGCACGCCGACGTCGCGGCGATGGGCGGGATGGCGATGGGCGGGATCGCGGGGAGCGGAGGCGCGTCGACGCTCGCGGGCGCGACGGGGACGATCGAGGCGACCGGCTTCGGCGCGTCGGCGTCGCCGCCGTTCTGGACGTTCCAGTTTGGCCTGCCGCAAGCGAAGAGGAAGACCAGCGCCACGGCGGCTGTTTGGGCTCGTCGCGTGCTCCGAGAGGAGACTGCTTGCGTCATGCCGAGCACTATTGCGCATGCGCGTCGCATCGCAAAGCGCGCGCGACTGCCACGGACGAAGGGCCGATGCGGAGCGCCCCGCGGTCCTGCTGTCCCCGCGCTGCCGTCGTCGGTATGGTCGCGCACAATGAAAAGGTCGCCCTGCATCGTCTCGCTTTTCCTCGCGGCGTTCCTCTCGGCGTGCGCGCGTCCCGAGGTACCGGCGCCGACGGTGACGCTCCCCGCCGCCTCCGCCTCCGCTTCCGTCGCGCCCGTTCGCAAGCGCGATCCCGTCGCGTTCTTCAGCATCGAGAGCGGCGTCTTCGCTCCGGTCGCTTGCTTCGACGGTGCGACGTTCCTCGCGCCCGGCGCGGACGAGTGCCGAACGCTCGTCCCGGAAGGCGCCGCCATCGCGATCTTCGGCAGCGGCGTCGGCAAGCTGCTCGGCAAGACGAATGGGAAATGCATGCGCGGCGAGTCGACGTTCGACGCGCGCGCGGGCGAAGGTCCCAAGCTCGACACGTCCGACTGGGCGATTTGGCCCGCGAGCGCGACGTCTCTCGTGAACCTCGACGGCAGGGATCTCAAGCCGACACCGGCCGAGCAGAAGGCGCTCGAGGACGCGCTCGCGAAAGCCGACGACGGAAACAAGCCGCCTCGCAAGCTCGAGGTCAACAGCGGCGTCGCGGCGGACATGGACGGCGACGGCAAGCTCGATCGCGTCTTCGCCGGTCACGAACAGGCGCACCTCTTCGGGCTCGTCGCCGTCTTTCGAGCGTCCGATCCGGCGACGCCCGTCGTGCTGTCGTCGATGCAGTTCGATTACCCGAAGATCGCCGGTACGAGCGATCTCGACGGCAATGGCCGCCGCGAAGCGATCGTCTCGGCCGCGTTCGTCGAAGGCGTGGACGGCAACGTGTTGACGAGCGCGATTTCGGTGCGGCTCGTCGAGCTCGCGGGGGCGGAGGGAAAGCGCGTCGGGGAGTGGGGCTGTCGGAGGTTTTAGCGCCGCGGACGCGCTCTCGCGGTCGCCGATCCAGATTGCGAAACCGCGCTGCACCACTTCATTCTTGCAACCACGCGGCGCGTCGAATTGCATCTTTCGCAATCAATTCGCGGCGTGCGTCGCTGGCGCCCTTCCTGCTTAGGGCGCGGCAAGCAATCGACACTTCGACCTAGCCCGTTTCCCCGCGCTTTCCGCCGTCCCCGCTTTTCACAGACCAAACCCACCTGCCCCCGAGGGATGCCCCTCGAGAGGAGCCGCCGATGTCCATCCGCCGTTCGAACCGTGTTCCGTCGTCCATGCGTTCACTCGTCACGCTCGCCGTCGCGGGCGCCGCTTGCGCACCGATCGCAGCGGGCTGTGCATCCTCCGCGGGCGAGCAAACGGGCGATCAAGTCGATGGTCTGTCGGGCGCGCAGTCCTCGTACGTCAGCGACGCGGTGCTCGGGACGCTGCAGCTGTCGCCGGGGATGAAGGGGAAGACTTGGAACGTCACGCACGACAACACGTTCGGCGCCGACTGGCTCCTCAACACGCCGCTGCAGCCGCTCTGGGGGAAATCGGTCAGCACCCTCGTCTTCCCGAAGGCGTGCACGCAAAACTGCGACGCCGACTTTCAGCTTCAGCGCTGCTCCACGCAGAGTGATTGCACCGGCGGCGGCACGTGCGCACCGGTCCTCGCGTCCGTGAAGAAGGCGGGCGTCTCGCCGATTAGCATGTGCGTTGGGCACAGCGACGCGCAGGTCGACGAGATCTACACGCTCATCACGAGCGCGCAGAAGTTCGTCGACGTCACGAGCCTCTTGCCCGCCGACGGCCGCTACGCCGCCGCGATCCGCAACGCGATCACGATCCTCTCGGCGCGCCCCACGCCGCCCGAGGTCCGGATCATCACTGGCGACTACCCGATTCAGGGCGTCGTCAACACGACGACCGAGGTCAAGAGCTACACGCGCGACGTGCCGAGCTCGTCGAACATCCGCGTCGCGGTCGGCGCGTTCCGATCGAGCGACACGTCGTTCTCGTGGAACCACGCGAAGATCGTCGCGGTCGACGGCAAGACGGCCATCGTCGGCGGTCACAACATGTGGACGCAGCAGTACCTGATGCTCGATCCGGTGAACGACGTCTCGATGGTCGTGCGCGGATCCGCGGCCGGCGACGCGCACCGCTTCGCGAACCAGCTCTGGGCCTACACCTGCGCGAACATGAATTGGCAGACGTGGCTCACGTGGTCGGTCTGGGAGAACCAGTTCGAGAACGGCTCGATCACGAGCCACTGCCCCGCGGCGTTCAACTTGCCGACGGTCGAAGGGCCGTCGTCGGGCACCGTCATCTCGGTCGGGCGCCTCGGCACCGGCATCGCGACCAACGCGAACCAAGGCGACGCTGCGCGCCTCGCGCTCATCGGCGCGGCGAAGACGACGATTCGGATCACGCAGCAGGACATCGGTCCGACGACGGTGCCGACGCTCGGCCTGCCGCTCGGCTCGTGGCCGAACGACGAGCTCGGCGCGCTCGCCAACGCGCTCGTGCGCGGCGTCGACGTCTACATCATTCTCAGCGATCTGAATTCGACCGCGGGCGGTCTGCCGGCGACGCAAGCGACGTACTCGAATGGCTGGACTCCGACCGACGTCGGCAATCACATCAAGACCTATATGCAGTCGAACGCCGGGTATCCGACCGGCAGCGCGCTCAGTACGCTCCTCTGCAGCAAGCTCCACCTCACCGCGTTCCGCTACGGGGCCGACGACACGTGGCCCGACGGCACGCCGTTCGCGCTCCACGCGAAGCAGATCGCGGTCGACGGTCAGGCGATCTACATCTCGTCGCACAACATGTACTCGGCCAACCTCCAGGAGTTCGGTTACATCGTCGACGACTCGCGCGTGACGGCGGACTGGATCACGAAGTACTGGAACAACGCGTGGAGCAACTCGGCGCGCGTAGCGGTCTCCGGACCGGAAGCGGCTCACTGCGCGCTTTAGTAAGTCACGCGCGAGTCGAGTGCTCACACCCACTGCACCTGGAGCGTGATCGAGGTGTCCGGCTGCTTCACCAGCCGCTCCTTGATGTACGCCTTCCGGCAGAAGAGCTCGACGACCTCGCCGAGCAAGCCGCGCAAGGCGTACCGGTAGTATCGGCTTCGGACCAGCGGGAATCCGACGAGATCGAGCTCCGCCTCTTTCGGTCCGAGGCGTCGCACGCCAAGACCGCCGCCGTCGTACGCGCGTAGCCAGAAGCGTTGGAAGTGCGGGAACACGGTCCACGGCGTGACGCCGACACCGGTCGCGAGGCGGAGTGCGGTGCCGAGGAGCGTCCCTTTCGTGCGCGCGAAGATCACGCGACCGAGCTGCACGGCGCTCTCGGGCGCCAAGCCGAGCGCGTCGCACGCTTCGTAGTGCGCGTGGCCGACCTCGACGGGGAGCCACATGCCGACGACCGACGAGAGGATCGTCTCTCGCGCGTCGGGCGCGAGCAACTTCACGTAGGCGTCATAGTGACCAGCATCGCGCAGCGCCCCGATGCCGCCGAGGAGGATCGTGCTGCGGATGTGGCGCAGGGGGGCGATGCGCTCGGGGAGCGCGAGCACGTACTCGTCGGCCAAGATCGGAAAGCTATCACGCCGCGCGTCGACCGAGGCCCCGACCACGGGCAGTGCTCTACCGCGCGTTCCGACGCGCTACCATTCCCCCATGGGACTCTGGCGATCGATCGTGCAAGGGTTTGGCTTCTCGATTGGCGCGCGCGCGGCGGAGGAGACACTCGAGAGCGTCGAGCACGCGCTGGACGAGCGCGAAGCCGAGCCGACGGAGACGAATGCGGAGCGCGCGGCGCGTCTGAAGGCCGAAGAGAAGGCGTCGGCGAAGCGCGCGAAGGAGCGCGCGGCGGACGCGAAGCGAAGCGAGCGCCAGATCGACGCCGAGCTGAAGGCGCTGAAGAAGAAGATCGCGAAGTCGTGATGGCGCGCACCGTTTGGCATCACGGCGAGCCGAGCAGCGCCGCGATCACGTCTGTGCGGTTCTCTTCGTGAACGCAGGCCCCGGCAGCTTGAACACGTCGCGCCCCGCGGTCGGGTTCACGAGGAGCGCGAACGCGATCCACAGCGCAATCAGCGCGAGGAGCGCCGTGCATCCGGCGATGGCGATGCCCAGCGACTTCTCGTGTGTGAGCTCCCGCGCGATGCGAAGCGCGTAGAGCACGTCGATGTCGGCGAGGAACGCGAGGAGCAGCTTGCTGAAGAATCCGAATGCGTACGTGAGCACCACGAAGATGACGAGGAAGCAAAGGTCGACGGAGAGCACGACGCTCGCGTCGGGCACGCGACCTTGCGATAGCTCGGTGAGCGCCCAGTAGTTCATGAACCAGTTGAACGAGAACGTCGTGAACAGCGTGCCTCCGAGGAGGTTCTTGTTCGCGAGCGCCATCACGCCGGCCAAGAGTTGACCGCCTCCGCCGAACAGCAGGCAGAATAGCGCGGCGGTGCGCAACGCGGCCGGCGTGACCGCGAGGCCGAGCGCGACCGGCATGAGCGCCGCGCACCCGATCGCGAGGCCGAGGAGACCCAGCGGCGTCGACTCCGCGAAGGTGGGCGTCGGCGCGGCGGCCGTTGAAGCATCGTTGGTTTGCATGGGACGGCGAGGATAGCCCTGCCGCGCTTCGGCGGCGCGGTGGTCGTCGCGGCGCTCATCCGAAGCGAGCATCGCGCGGCGTTACGGGAATGTCGCGAAGAACGCCCAAGCGGCGGCGCCGCCATTGGGAGGAACCGTGTGCCCCATGTTGGGGTAGGGACAGCTGATTACGGGCTTCGCGCAACCCTGGTATGCCAAGCACGGACTCGGGGCGATTGGCTGGGTCATGGTGTTGCAGCCGTGCGCCTGTCGGTAGTGATTGATGGCATTGTCGATTTCGGTTTGCGAATAGGCGTCGGTCCCATTGGGGGTCGAATAGGTGGCGCGATAGGCGGGCACGACGCTCGTGCAGCCGCTGCTGTAGAAGCTGCCGGAGAAACCGTTCACTGCGCGAATCTTGTCGCCGCGAAAGCAGCCGAGCGCGTTCGCAAAGTCGTTGCCCCAGCTGAACCCCGCCGCGAACACGCGATGGGTGTCGATGCAGAAGTTTTTCTCGGCCCAGTCTACGAGCGCATCGAAGAGCAGCACGTCTTCACCGCCGACCTCCATCGCCCAACCCGTCGCACCACCGGGCTGCATGACGCCGTCCGGGTATACGAAGATCCCCTTCTGACCGTTTTGCATCGCGGCGGTCTGCATGCCCCAGCCGAGTGCTTGCGATCCCGCACCGCCGCGGCCGTGAAAACCGAAGGTCAGGGGGATCGCGTCGTTCGGCGAGTAGCCGGCGGGGACGACGTAGATGAAGCTTCGCGATTGGCCTGCGGCGGTGATCGTTCCGTTCTGCTGCCCGGTGAGCGCGACGGCTCTCCCGCAGCCGGGGCTCGGCGATGGAGCGGCGTCGATGCGGTTTCCGCCGTCTCCTTGATTGGATGGTGCGTCGCTCGAAGAGTCCGCGCCCACCGAGCCGTCTTGCGGCATCGCAGAGTCCAAGCCTCCGTCGAGTGTCGTGGAGTCGCCCGTCGTCGCCGCCGAGCTGCACGACGCGAGGAAAACCAGAACGAGTGGGTATCGCCGGTTCATGGTCACTCTCCCGTACTCGTCATCTTACTCGAGCTCAGCGCTTCTCCGACGCGATCAACCCCCACGCTCCCTCGGCGTGCACGAAGACCTCGCGCGTCAGCAGGTGGTCCCCGTTCGAAGAGACGCGATCGACCACGCGCCGCAGACCTCGGACGCCGCGCTTGCTCCCCGCGGAGCACACCGCGAGCACGTCGCGTGCGGGAGCCACCGCAGCGACGCGCGCGCCGAGGCTCGCGTGCAGATGCTCCCAGAACCCCGGAAGCAACATGAGTGTCGCCTCGAAGTTGCCGTCGAAGAGGACGGCGTGGACGTCGCCGCTCGGCGCGACGCGCACGCCGCCGCGCGCTCGCCGATCCAAGTTGGCGAGCGCACGCCGATGCACGCCGTCGACGGAGAGGCGGGCGCGGCGGAGATCGACCGGCGTGAGGAAGCGGAGCACGTCGCCTTCGTCGACCACGTAGGACACGAGCAACCGGCCAACGAACGATCGAAGGACGGGGCTGGCCTTGGCGTCGAGGATGAGCTCCGGTCCGCGCGTGGCGTCGACGGCCGCTTTCAGCAAGGGGAGGACCTGGTCCTTGGCCGCGGGCATCGGCCCCAGCTTCGCCCGGATCCTCCGGCGCGTGAAGCGAGCATGCTTCGGTCAGACCCCGCTCGCGATCTCCACCACTCGCTCGCGAAGCCAACGCTGCGCCGGATCGTTCATCGTTCGCTCGTGCCAGACGGCCGCGATCGTGAAGCCAGGCAGGCTCAGCTCTCGCGGGGGATCGAGCACGGCCAAATGGAGTGGCTTGGCGAGCACGTCGGCCACCCGCCGCGCGAGGGTCAGGACCAGATCCGACGAAGCCACGAGGTGCGGCGCGATCAGAAAGTGCGGCACCGTCACCGCGACGCGCCGGCGCATCCCCAGCCGCGCCAGGGCATCGTCCACGATTCCGCCTTCCGTCTCGCTCGGCGAGATGAGGGCGTGCGAGGCGGCCACGAAGCGCGCGAGGGTGAGCTTCTTCTTGGCCGCGAGCGGGTGCCCTCGCCGCACCACGCAGACGAAGTCTTCGTCGAAGAGCTTGCGCCGGACGAGCCCGGGGGCGTCGCCTTGTCCGAGCAAAGCGAATGCGAGGTCGATGCCGCCGGCTGCGAGCGGCTCGGCGAGGCTCGCGTCGATCGAACGCACGCGGAGATCGATGCCCGGCGCCTCCCGAGCCAGGCGCTCGACCAGCTGCGGAAGGAGCACGAGCTCTCCGTAGTCGCTGGTCCCGAGGGTGATGCGCAGGCGTGCGCTCCGCGGATCGAACGCGGCCGGCGGTGCGAGCGCGCGCGTCACCTCTTCCAGGGCGCGGCGGATCGGAGCCGCGAGCGCCTCTGCGCGCACGGTCGGCACCATGCCTTTGCTCGTTCGCACGAGCAGCGCGTCTCCGGTCACGATTCGAAGGCGCGCGAGCGCGTGGCTCGTCGCGCTCTGGGTAATCCCGAGTCGCGCCGCCGCGCGGGTGACGTTGCGCTCTTCGAGGAGGGCATCGAGGGCGACGAGGAGGTTCATGTCCAGCGATTCGAGATGCACCTCGTTCATGACGAGAATGTATCCCATCCATTGTACACATGGCTGCGGGCGCCCCATGTTGAGCCTTGCCGACGGCGAGACGCCGCGGCCACTACGGAAAGGCGCTCATCATGTACGTCGTCGCTGGAGCTTCGGGGAACACGGGAAAGGTCGTCGCGGAGACGCTGCTGGCGCAGAAGAAGCCGGTGCGGATCATCGTGCGCGATGCCTCCAAGGGCGAGCCGTGGCGGCAGCGCGGGGCTGAAGTGGCGGTCGCCGAGCTGGACGACGCGGCCGCGCTCGGGAACGCGATGCGCGGGGCCACGGGGGCGTACCTCCTCTTGCCGCCGCAGTGGAGCTCGACCGATGTCCGAAGGGACAACGCGCGACGGACGCAGACGTTCGTGGAGGCCATCGCCGCGAGCGGAGTGCGGCACGTCGTCTTCCTGTCGTCGGTCGCCGCTCAACTCGACGCCGGGACGGGGCCGATCCTCAGCGTCCACGACGCCGAGAAGGCGTTGAGGACGACGGCGGCGGACGTGACCTTCGTGCGCGCGGCGTACTTCATGGAGAACTGGGGTGCCTCGCTCTACGCGCTCGCGCAGAGTGTGCTCCCGACGTTCCTCACGGCCGATCGCGCGATCTCCATGGTGGCTGCGCGCGACATCGGGACCACCGCGGCAAAGGCGTTGGCGGAGGGAGGCGCGGGCAAGAGCGTGATCGAGCTGTCGGGTCCGCGCGAGTACTCGCCGCGCGACGTGGCCGCGGCGCTCTCGCGGATCACGGCGAAAACGATCGCGGTCGAGCAGGGGCCGGAGGAGGCGATGATCGACGCGCTCACCGGCGCCGGGCTGAGCCCGGAGTGGGCGCGGCTGTACAAGGAGATGACGCACGGCTTGAACGTAGGGCACGTCGGGTGGGAAGGCGGCACGGTGCGGGCGGCGCGCGGGACGACGGAGATCGACGCCGTGCTCGCGACCCTCGTGGCGTAGCTCTCGACCGGCGAAGGCGGAGGCGAAGGCGAAGCAAGCCGCGACCGCGCGCGCCAACGCAAAGCGTGCGGTCGCCCATCCGCGATGCCGCGGGTGTTGCTGCGTTCGGCGCGACGACGGCCGTCGTCGTGGATTTCGGAGGCTGCCTCGCGCGCGGACCCTACGTCCACGCGCTTCTCGCGGCCCTTCTCGCCACGCCCCTACAGGTGAACATCCTAGCGCGGCGCCGAGGCGTCTCCTTCGCGAGGCGTGCCCAGATTCGGGCACATCGCCACCAGCGTGGCGGCGGGTACGTAAATGAGCTCGAGGCTCGTCTTGCCGGATGCTCTCGACGCGCAATCCACGATGAACGTGCCCGCGCGATAGCCGAGCCAGCGCCGGCCATCAGGATGGCGGGTGATCCACATGGCGCGCGATGCGTCCTTTGGTTGGGCGAGTATCTCGCGCGCCCAATCTTCGACCTCCGGCGCGTATTGGCCCCACGGCGGCGGCGTCACGCTGCCATAGTCGCGCTCGAATACTGTCGCCAGGCCTTCGAGAACGAGCTCGTCGTGGAGGGTGAACTCGATGATCTCGGCGGACCGCACCAGATGATGCACTTCGTGAAAGAGTGTCTGGCGAAGCAGCGAACGGACGATCGCGACGATCCCCTCCTTGCGGGTCGGGTCGATGCGATACCTCACGATGTTCGGCTGGGCGATGTCGGCCGCGTCGCCGGTCTCGGGAGCGACCTTGTCCTTGGGCGCGCTGCTCACGCGCAGCGCGATCGACGCAGGCGCCTGCGGGAGCACGCGACGAATGTCCGGAAGCGCTTGCCGCGCCACCTCGGCGATGGCGGCCCGCTCCTCGGTCGAGAACTCGTGAGGATCGTCGAGCTCGTACTCGATGGTGACCGTCTCTCCACGATCGACGCGCATCGATGCGCGCCGCGCGTCGCTCCGCGCCAGCCACCCGAGCCACGCGAGCCCGCCGACGAGGGTGACGATCGAGGCGATGGCCAGCCACGTAGTGATCGATGGGCGCCGTCGCGCTCGATTCACGGCCCCGCCTCTGTCACGAGCGTGTCGACGAGCGCGGTCGCGCCGGCGGCAGCGAGGAGCGCGTCGTACGCGGCGACGATGCGTGCGCGCAGATCCATCGAGGCATGCGACGGCCGCGCGCATCCGCGGAGCATCCACTCCGGTCCACGCACGTCGGTCGCATCGGTGTAGAGCTGCGTGTGGCGCGACGGAGGCGGGCGCGTGCCCGGCGCGCGCGGCGAAAAGTCTCGCGCGATGTCGACAGTGCGCCACTCGGTGCGGTCCGTGTCGGCGACGAACGTCTTCGGCGCGGTCGACGTCTGCGGACGGGCTTCGACCGATTCGCGGAGCAGCGCGAGCAGTGGCGTCACTTGCGCGCGCGAGAGCTTGACCGCGACCGACTTCGCGCGCGGCGCCTCGCTGGGGCGCCGCTGAAACGCGGCGACGGCCACGCCTTCGAAGGCGCCGCTCTCGGCGTCGGCGAACAGGCGCAGGTAGACCGTCCAGATCCCGGTGTGGCCGGTACGCGCGAGCTCGACGCGCAGCTGGTTCGCCTCGTCGAGCCAACCGAGGTCGGGCGCGCAGGCGTCCGCCGTCGCCGCGGGCGTGATCGGTGGCGGAGCCGCGAGCGGTGGCGTTCGTGTCGCAGGCGCGCCGCATCCGAGCGCGAAGGCGGCAGCGAAGAGGAGCGAGGAACGCATGGTGCGAGATATCGGCGTTCTGCTCGCCCCGAGCGCCGCCTCAGTCAAAGAGTACGCCATTCCAGTCCGTCAGACGCAACCGCGATCGCTTCGTAGGCACACGCGGACAGCACGGATCATGCGCGCGTTCGTCCGCCTCCGTCGCATGCTCCAGGAGAACGCCGACCTGTCGCGACCGGATCGTGATCACCGTGCGCGAAGCACCTCGGTGAGACCGCGAGGCGCGTCATCGGCTATGAAGGACCTTCAATGATCAGCCAAGCCGAGCTCAAACGCGTGCGCGCGCTTCAGCAGAAGAAATTCCGCGCGGAGACCAAGCGCTTCCTCGCCGAGGGCCGGAAGGTGGTGGCCGAGCTTCTGTCGTCGCCCCTGCGCACCGAATCGCTCTACGCGTCGGAGGATGCCGCGGCGTTCATTCGCGGCGCGGCCGCCGAGCGCAAGGTGCCCGTGCACGTGCTGGCGGGTCACGAGCTCGACAAGCTCGGCACCTTCGAGAGTGGCAACGATCTCATCGCCGTGGTGGTGCAACCGGAGCCGCCGGTGTTCCGGGCGCCAGCGGCGGGAGAGCTGATGCTCGCGCTCGACGGCGTCCGCGATCCGCGCAACATGGGCGGCCTTCTCCGCATCGCGGACTGGTTCGGCGTCACGCAAGTACTGTGCAGTCGGGAGTGCATGGAGATCTACAATCCAAAGGTGGTGGGGTCCGCGATGGGCTCGCTCTTCCGCGTGGCCGCGCGCTACGTCGATCTCGCCGAAGAGCTCTCCCGGTGCGCGGCCGGCGGTGCCAGTGTCTATCTCGCCGCCACCGAGGGTGTGCCCGTCTTCGACGTGAAGCTCGCGCGTCCAGCGGTGCTCGTCCTCGGAAGCGAATCGCACGGGCTGTCGCGCGCGCTCGGCGTGGTGAAGTCCACACTCGTCGCCGTCCCGCGGATCGGACACGCCGACTCGCTCAACGTGGCGATGGCCGCGGCCGCGCTGTGCACGGAGTTCGTGCGGCAGGCTCAGGCTGGATAGAGCGCGGCGCAGCGCTCGGCGCAGCGCGCGCCATCCATCGCCGCCGACACGATGCCTCCCGCGTAGCCGGCCCCTTCGCCGCACGGAAAGAGGCCTCGGACCTGCGTGTGCTCCAGGCGCTCCGGATCACGCGGTATGCGCACGGGCGAGGATGTCCGCGATTCGACGGCGACGACGACGGCCTCGTTGGTCAGATAGCCCTTCATCTTCTGACCGAATGCGCGAAGGCCAATCTGAAGTCGTTTGGCGATCTCGGCGGGCAGGAGCTCGTCGACGCGATGGCTGATGATCCCGGGACGATAGCTGCAAGCGGGGAGATCGACAGAGAGGCGCCCCTCGATGAAGTCGACCATCCGCTGAGCGGGGGCCACCTGGCTTTTCCCGCCGGCGATCCACGTCGCGTGCTCGACGTCGCGCTGGTAGCGCATGCCGCCCAAGGGATCGCTCGAATCGCTGGGGGTCTTTACCTCCACGACGATTCCGCTGTTGGCAAATGGGTTGTTGCGCTTGCTGGGGCTCCACCCGTTTGTGACCACCTCGCCGGGCGCCGTGGCGCATGGCGCGATGATGCCGCCAGGGCACATGCAGAATGCATACACTCCGAGCCCCTCGACCTGCTCCACCGCGCCATAGCTGGCGGGCGGCAAGAGCGGATCGCGGACGGCGCATCGGTAGCGAATCGTGTCGATGATCGACTGCGGATGCTCGATCCGAACGCCCATGGCGAAGTCCTTGCGCTCGATGGCGATCCCCTTTCTTTCGAGCAAGGTGAAGATGTCGCGCGCCGAGTGGCCCGTGGCGAGGATCAGCCGCGTCGCGGGCACCTCTTCGCCGGACGCAAGAACGACCGCGCGCATCCGGCCGTCGGTCACGACGAAATCCGCGACACGCGCGCCGAATCGAACCTCGCCGCCGGCGCCAAGAATCGCTTCGCGCAGCGCCATGATGATGTCCGGAAGCTTGTTGGTGCCGATGTGCGGATGGGCATCGACCAGGATGTCTGGGCTCGCGCCGTAAGCGACGAGCGTGCGCAAGACGCCCATGACGTCACCCCGCTTCGAGCTGCGCGTGTAGAGCTTGCCGTCGCTGTATGTGCCCGCACCGCCCTCGCCAAAGCAGTAGTTGCTGTCGGGATCGACCGTATGGCGTTGGGTGATAGCGACCAGATCGTGGCGCCGCGCGCGAACGTCCTTTCCGCGCTCGAGGACAACGGGCCGAAGGCCGAGCTCGATGCTGCGGAGCGCGGCGAAGAGGCCGGCTGGGCCTGCGCCGACGATGATCACGGGCGGGCCATGGCTCACGTCGGCGAGCTCGGGCGGCCGGATCGTCTCCGGGGCGAAGGGGCCGTCCTTGGTGATGTCCACGCGAAGCTGAATCCGCGCCTCGCGGGCGCGGGCGTCGATGGATCGCTTCTGGATGCGCATCCCCAGGGCCTCGCCCAGCTTCCAGCCCGCCGCGGCTTCGGCTTCTTCGCGCACCTGGCCGGGATCCGCAGCGGCAGCGAGGGACATGACGACGTCCACGGTGCGCACCATCGCGCCATCCTAGCGTGAAGCGGTGCTCGGAGCGCTCGCGAGCGAGCTCGGCGCGCGAACGTCGCGCGATGGCGTCGCAACCCGACGACAGTGAGTCGTCGAGTTTCGTCGGAGTTCGTCACTCGATCTCGACGGTGCGTCGGCAATTCAGCTGTTTCGGCGGCCAACTGCGATGGCGCACCCATTGCTCAGTGATCGTTCCATGCTGAAACGACGCATTCTTGGGGGCCTCGTGCTTGTTCCACTGTTGCTCGCGGTGACCGCGCAGGGAGGCCCGCCGCCTGCGGTGGTGCCCCGTCGCGCGCCGGTCGCGATCACACCACAAGAGAAAGAGGCCCTCTTCAAATCGCCGCCACACTGGCAAGCGCAGCACGACGCGCGGCTTCGCGCGGCGCCGCTCGAGACCCAGAAGCGGATCGCCGCCGAGAACGACGCTCTCCGGAAGCAGGGAAAGCCCGCGGTCGTCGGCGTTACGTCGGTGTCCACGACGGACCTCGCGTCGCTCACTGGCCTTGCGGCCGTCAGCGATCCGAAGACGCTTCCCGCAGCGCCGGCGCGCGCGCCCTCACCACCATCCTGCGCCGAGACCGGCGCGTCTCCGACCGCGCGGGCCGTGGACATGCGCGACTACGGAATCGTGACGCCGGTTCGCCTGCAGTCCTGCGGAAGCTGCTGGGCATTCGGCACTGCCGCCGCGTTGGAGACGGCGATTCTTCTCAAGAACGGGCCCACGCCGGGCGCGGGCGTGGCCTCTCTGGCGCTGTCGACGGAGCAAATCCTGAGCTGCACCGGCGTCAGCACCATCGTCAACACGACCGGTATCAATAGCTGCGGGGGAGGGATGCAGAACCTCGCTGCCGAGTATGCGGTGAACCACTCGATCCTCAGCGGGGCCGCCTGGCCGTTTAGCGGCACGATGGAATCGTCGTCGTGTCAGGCCCACCAAAACCAGCCATCGCAATACCGTGGTGCCCAATGGGGATATGTTTGCCCCAATGGCCCTTTTCCCTGCTTCATCCCGTCGAACGCCGAAATAAAGAAAGCGATCGTCAGCTTCGGTTCGGTGATCACCGCGATGACGGTCAGCGAGCGGTTCAAGCACTTCACGGGCGGCACCGTGTGGCCCTTCGACGACGCCACGACGATCGGGCCCGTCCCGAATACCAACCACGTCGTGCAGATCGTCGGCTGGGACGACGCGCGCGCGGCGTGGCTGATCAAGAACTCGTGGGGCACCGGCTGGGCGGACGGGGGCTTCGCCTGGATCGCCTATGGCACCAACAACATCGGAGCCTTCGCGGTATGGATCGAGGCGCAGAAGTTCGCGAACACCTGCGGCGGATCGCTCCTGCCCATGGGCGCGACCTGCACCAGTGACGCCGCCTGCATGTCGGCCCGATGCGACGCTGCGTCGAGCTCGCGCACCTGCATACCGAAGGATGGCGCGGGTAACGTCGGCGACCATTGCACGCATACCAATCAGTGCGCCAACAAGAACTGCCGCATCGATTCCAGCTTCAAGTGCGAGGCGCCGGCCCTTCTCGGGGAAAGCTGCCAGTGGAACGAGAGCTGCACATCGGGGCGCTGCGACAACGCACCAGGCAATCCGCACCGCTGCATCCCGGCGGACGGCTGGGGCGACGTCGGCAACTACTGCACGCATCCGAATCAATGCAAGAACAAGAGCTGCGGCGCGTCCTCGCACAAGTGCGAAGCGCCGGGCGCTCTAGGCGCCGCGTGTTCCGGCAACGGCCAATGCGCGTCGGGGAACTGCGACTCCGGTTGGGGCACCTCGAAAACCGATCGTTGCATGCCGCATCACGATCCCGCCGGAGGTAAGTCGGGTGACATTTGCTCTGACAACCGGCAGTGCATCTCGGGCAAGTGCCCCGGCTTGCACGCCCAGGGCAACGTCTGGATCCCGGGTCACTGCCAATAGGCCGGATGCGCGATCCGCGCTCAGCGCCCGGTCTCCTCCCGGGCGCGCAGCGCCAGCCCCGTCGCGACCGAGATCATCTCCCCGCCTGCGCGAATCTTCTCTCGCCCGAACCGCTCGTCGAAGATGCGCCGCACCGCGGGGACGAACGAGCTGCCGCCGGTCATGAAGACGCGATCGACGTTCTCCGGTCGCGCGCCGGTCTTCGCGAGCAAGCGATCGACGCATGCGGCCATCTCGGCGACGTCGTCGGCGATCCAGCTTTCGAATTCGGCGCGCGCGAGATCGGCGTCGATGACGAGCGGTGGCTCCGAGAACGCGAAGTGCGCGCGCTCGTTCGTCGAGAGATCCACCTTCACGCGCTCGACGGCGCGATAGAGGTGGTACCCGAGATCGTAGTCGAGGACGTGAAGCAGCGCGGCGAGCGGCGCGGGATTCTCGGCTTGGCTCACGATCTCTTCGAGCATGTCGATGTTCTTCTTCGACTTGAGGAACGAGAGGTGGTGCCAGCGGTTCAGGTGCTTGTACATCCAGATCGGGACCGGCAGTTCCATGCCGAACATCGATCTGTACGACGAGCCGGCGCCGAGCCGAGGCGCGACGAGGTGCTGCATGATCCGCGCGTCGAGCGCGTCGCCCGCGATGCCGACGCCTTCGGTGCCGAGGATCGATCGCGCTTTGCCGGCGCGGTACGAAGGGCCCACCTCGATGAGCGAGAAGTCGCTCGTGCCGCCGCCAAAGTCGGCGACGAGGACCGTCTCGTCGTGATCGAGCGTCGACTCGTAGTAGTACGCCGCGGCGACCGGCTCGAGCTCGAAGACGACGTCGCTCCAGCCGGCCGCGGCGAGCGAGCTGCGAAGGCGACCGATCGCCAGCGCCTCGTGCTCTTCGGTTGACGCGCTCGCGAACGTCACCGGCCGACCGACGACGATGCGTGCGCCGAGATCGCCGAACTGCTCTTCCGCGCGCGCGCGGATGTCGACGAGGAGGCGCTTCATGAGCTCGCCGAGCGAGAACGTCGTGCCGAAGATGTTGGTCGCTTGAAAACCGCGATCGGCGAGGTACGTCTTCAGGGATTGAATGAGCCGACCGCTGCCGTCGGCCTCGAGGTACGCGTCGATCGCGCGCCCGCCACCGACGACGCCGAGCCTTCCGGAGCGTTCGCGCAGCTCGGGATGAAAATAGAGGATCGATCGAAAGGTGTCGGAGAGCCCGGCCTTGTGCGGGAAGCGCGCCAGCACCGCGCGATCGCCGTCGGCCACACCGAGCGCGCTGTTCGTCGTTCCAAAGTCGAGACCGACGGCGGGCACCGGTGGACCCTAGCAGTGATCGCGCTCGGCGAAGCGACGCGCGGTCCACGCAATGAGACCGCTCGCGAGCCACTTCTCTCTGAATACGGGACGGGCTAGATCGTCTGTCCTTGACTGAGCGTCCGTACCGCGCGCTCGCACACAAACTAGGGGCTCTCATGACCAAGTCGCCTTCGTCGTTGTCCCGTCGCAATTTCCTCGTCTCGGCCGGCGCGATCGCGGGCGCCGCTAGTCTCGGATCGCGTTTCGCGTGGGCGGCCAATACGCCGACCGTCGGCAAGATGGACCCCGGCGGTCACTTCGGATCGCTCCTCAGTCGCGCGGAGTTCGACGCGGCGCCGCAAGCGCTCAGGCCGCAGCTTCTCGCTTCGCTCACCAACACGCACCCCTCGTTGCGAGCGGCCCTGACGCTGGCCAAGCCGCGCCACATCCTCCCCAACTTGCCGCCGGTGTCGCAGCAAGGAACTCCGGCGTCGCTCGGCTATCCGGGCACCTGCGAGGCGCAGTCGTTCGGATATTGCCTCGGCACGTACACCGCTGCGAACGGTCCGATCGGCGGCTTCGATCCGACTCCGGCGGCGAACCGCATCAGCCCGGCGTGGCTCTTTGCGTGGCTCACGCACCAAGAGGGCAAGACCGGATGCGGCGGCTCCATGGCGCTCGACTACCTCGATCTCCTCGTGCAAGGCGGCGCACCGAGCGAACTGCAAGTGCCGTACAAGCCGGACTGCGCGTCCGTCTCGGCGAAGACCGCCGCCAACCCCAATGGCGTCGACATCAACCTCGCCCACTATTCGGGTATCTCCAAGTTCCGCCTCGGATCCCTCTACGCGCTGCCGAACTTCTTGAATGGGAAGGCGGCGTTCCTCGAGCTCTTCAAGCATTACTTGCTCACCGGACACGCGATCGCGTTCTCGGGACTCGTGCCCAACGATCTCAGCGACCCGAGCAAGGTGATGACGAAGGGCGCCTTCAATCCCAAGCAGTTCATCGCAGGCTCGGGGCACGGCCAGGTGATCGTCGGCTTCGACGATGGGCTCGGCCCGAGCGGCGCGTTCCTCGTCCAGAACAGCTTCGGCACCGATTGGCCGAATTTGCCCAACCCCACACCGCTCACGGCGGGGCGTCTCTTCTGGACGTACGAGTCGTTCTTCGCGTCGCAGGGCTACGGCGCCGTCGCGTTCCCGCACATCCCTCACGTGAACACGGGGGGCGTGATCATGGTCGCTCACCCCGCCGAGCCCGGCGATCCCGAGGCCGTCATCAAAGAGGTCGCGACGACGCAAGACTCGGCGACCGGCGAGCACGTCCTCATTCTGCAGCACTCGTTCTCGCG